>JAGBWB010000356.1 GCA_017629975.1 Lentisphaeria bacterium | reverse complement strand
TCTGGAAAACCTCAAGATCATCAAAGAGGAAAAACTGGTGGAAAATGCCGCTGCCATGGGCGAGATCCTTCAGCCTGAGATCCGCCGTATCCAGCAGAAGTATGCTGACCGCATGACCTGGGCGGGCGGACGCGGTCTGGTGGGCGGAATCCGCTGCACCAAGGGCGAAAAGCAGCCCGATCCTGAAACCTCTCTCAAGATCAACCTTGAGTGTCTCTATCGCGGTCTGCTCATGTTTGCTCCTGTGGGCTCCGGCGGCGAGTGCGTCAAGATCGCTCCTCCGCTGACCATCAAAGAGGAAATGCTCCGCGAATCCATCGCAGTTCTTGAAGAAGCCTGCGACGCTGTGTTTGCCAAGTAAAACACAGTGTCCTGAAGATCGCCCCGGAGTTTTTTCAAGTTCCGGGGTTTTTTGACAATCTGAAAAATAACAGGAGTCTTTTTATGGCACAGATAGAATCAAAACTTTATCTTCCCGGCGAGATCTCATGCGAAGAGTGGCTGGGAGCGCTCCGTCACAAGATCGTTCTTGACGGCAGTACCGCCTGGGTGGTGGAACCGGCTGACCCGCTGCCCGGAAAAAAATGGTTCTGGCTCCCTGAGTGGCCCGATGCTTTCCCGGAACGCAACGGCGTTTGCGAACTGCTCCAGATGGGATATCACATGATCTATATCAACATCTACGGGCAATATGCCAATGACGGCGCCCTTGAGATCATGAAGCGTTTCTATGATTATTTGAAGGGGCTGGGATTTGCTTCAAAAGGGGCATTGATCGGTATGAGTCTCGGTGGACTTTACTCTTTCCGCTATACCCAAAAATATCCTGAAACTGTGGCTTGCATTTACGCTGATGCCCCTGTCTGCGATTTGAATTACCGGGTCGATACCAAACGGGGCGATGCTGCTGCCATTGCCGCCGCCTACGGTGTCGGTCTGGACGGTCTTGAAAATCACCCCCTTTCACCGGTGAACAACTTTCTCCCCATCGTTGAAGCGGGTATCCCTTTGCTGCTGCTTATGGGACTTGCTGATACTGTCCTGCCGCCTGAACGCAACGGATTGCTGCTGGCAGAGCGCTGGAAGAAAGCGGGAGGCGCCATTGAAGTTATTGAGCGTCCCAGCTGGGGACATCATCCCCATGGATTGGATAATCCTCTGAAGATCGTCCGCTTTGTGCTTCAGCATACCCTGAATAAAGCATAACACCTCTTGTCTTCAGGAGAGTGTTCAACAGACCTTGACTTTGCCGCCCGGCAGTGATTTCCGGAGCAAAATCAAGGTTTGTTTATTTTCAGCTGCAACTTCCGGAATGTCTGATGCCGTCAAGGTGAAAGATACATTTTTTTCAAATGATTTTACGCTTGTTGGTTGTAATATTTTTTTTAAATGGTATAGTAAGTCCGTGACATTTTATTTGTAAAAAAAGGAGCTTGCAGAACTTATGCCCGAGGTCATGAATGCTGAAGAAATATTGAGCCGTTTAAATCAACGAAAAAGAGAGTATGACTTTCCACAGGCTTCTGAGCGTACTTTCTGGGAGAAAATTCCCGTTGAGAGAAAAAATGATTATCTCAGCAATGCAGAACGCGAACTTGCAGCTGAGATCCCTCTGCTTAAAGCCGTTGACTTTATGAAGTATGTCAGAGAGGGCAACCGCATAGATTATGAAACTCCCTATTTCCGCCGCCGTTACATTCTGAACGCCCTTGTGCTGGGGGAATGTGTGGAATACAAAGGACGCTTCCTTGACGGCATCGTTGAAATACTCTGGCAGATCCTTTCGGAACCCGTCTGGTGTCTGCCCGCCCATCAGCGTCTGGAAAAATTTGAACTCCCCGGCCCCGAATACTGGGTCGTGGATCTTTTTGCCGCTGAGACTGCCAAGATACTGACAGATGTTCTTCAGCTTCTTGGAGCCGAACTTGAGAAATGCTGTTTGCCTATTGTGGAGCGGATCCGTTATGAGGTGAATCACCGGGTCCTTGAGGTGTGCGAAAGGGAGACCTTCTGGTGGTACGAAGGCACTAATAACTGGAGCGTCTGGTGCTGTTTTTCTGTCAATGCCGCCGCCATTGAAGTATGGCAGAACTCTCCTGAACGCCTTGCCGCTTTTCTTGCCAAACATATTGTTCCCATGAAAAATTTCATGGATCGTTATCCGGCTGACGGAGGCTGCAATGAAGGACCATCTTACTGGTTGCTTGCAGTGGGGATGCTGATGAATGGACTTGATGTCCTCCAGCGCCGTCTCGGCGGATTTGACTCCTGGCTTAATGATCCAAAACTTAAAGCTATGGTGGAGTTCCTCCCCCGGATGAATTTGAGCGGCAAATGGTTTATGGGCTTTTCTGATGCAGAATCCTTTTTCGCCAGACTTCCCAGAGGTCTTTTGGTCAAATACGGCAGAATGGTCAACAGCCAGTCCATGTGCTCCCTTGCAGTCAATCTTCCGGAGCCCGAAGAGGAAATCGCATCTTTAGGCAACCGGAACGTTGGCAATATCTTCACCGAAATGGCAAACCTCACTGAAGACCTTTCGCCCCGCCCGAAATTTCTTCCTGAAAAAGTTGATTTCTGGAGCGATTTGCAGATTTGGATCGCACGCCAGAAAACGGAGTCTCCTGAAAACGGCATGATTTGCTGCCTGAAAGCCGGACACAACCGGCAAAGTCATAATCATCTTGATCTCGGTCATTTTTCTTTGTTTTACAAAAATGCTCCTGTGATCGTTGATGTGGGCAGAGGAACCTATGACAGAACCTGTTTTTCCGGCGCACGCTACACGAAATGGAACTTGAACTCCTCCGGACACAATGCTCCCCGTTTTGATGATATGGAGCAGGGGATCGGAAGGGAATATGAAACACGCCTTGAGAATCAGGGGGATTCGGTCATCTGCGATCTTACAAAGGCCTATACTGCTGAAAACGGCATAAGCTCCTGCGTGAGAAAAATATCTTTTGACCGTATCGCCGGACGGGTTGAAATTGCTGATACTGCCTCATTTGACGGCTCCAAAAAAGCGGTCATTTCATTTTATACTCCTGTTGAACCCACTGAAGTGAAGAAAAATTCTCTTGTCCTGGGGAATCTGCTTCTGATTTGCGAAGACATTGATATTGTCAAAGCTGTCAGAATGGATTGGATTGAAGATAAGCTCAAGACCCTTTGGGGCGGATTGTGGCAGATCGATCTTTGTTGTGAGAAAAGTGATCATGCTGCGTGGAAAATTATTTTTGCAGAAATAGAAAAGTAAAATGAATACTCTTGATGATACCACCAGGCACTGGAAGTGGAATCTTCTTTTGATGTGGAGTTCCCAGCTCCTGGTGTTGGCAGGATTTTCTGCCGTGATGCCTTTTATGCCCCTCTTTTTAAAAGACTGTCTGGGGTATACAGATGAGGGGATCCGGGGCATCTGGATGTCCGCCTTTTATTTTTTCGGTACATTCGGTTATGCGCTCTTCTGCCCTATCTGGGGCGCTCTTTCGGATCGTTACGGGGTGAAGCCCATGCTCCTCAGGGGGACTTTCGGAACGGCACTGATTTTTCCGCTGATGGCATACTCTCCCAACGGCTGGGTGCTGGTATTTCTGCGTTTTCTTTCGGCTGCCTGTGCCGGAACGACGGCGGCATCTCAGACGCTTCTGGTGAAAAACACTCCTGAAAACAAGCAGGGGTTTGCTCTGGGAGTGCTGAGTACCGCCATTTGGGGAGGAACTATGCTTGGCAATGTGGTAGGAGGGATCGTTGTCCATCATTACGGATACAAGTTCACCTTTATTGCCTGCGGCGCCATGTATTTTCTGGCAGGTTTTATTGTCCTGCTTGCCCATGAAGATTTCAAACCTGTCGTAAAAACAGCAGTTCATTGTGTCAAAAAAAGCACTTCCGGCATCTTTCCTGAGTTCACCACTGCCGTGTGGATGATGCTGGGACTTATGTGCCTGACCGGATTTGTCCGTTACTTTGAGATTCCCTATCTTGCCATGCAGATCGAAGTGATCGCCGGGGATAAAGAGGCCGCCTACTGGACCGGTATCATCAGTGCCTTTGTTGCCGTGGGTGCCTTGCTTTCAGGAATCATTACAGGATACCTTTCCGACCGGATGAAACCCCTTTATATCCTTGTGCCTGTTTTTGCGATAACGGTTCTGACTATGTTCATTCAGGCTTTTGCAACAAACTTGTGGGTCTTCGGCATCAGCAGAACTTTGATGTATCTTGCGGCAGGAGGCGCCTATTCCGTGTTGCAGAAACTTCTTTCTGCGGCGACTCCCAAACGCAAGCGGGGTAAAGTCTTCGGATTTGCCACCACTGCCAACAGCTCCGGCATCATGCTTTCCACCGTCTTTGCTGGCGGCGTGATCTGGTGCACCGGAGTCCGGGGCGTTTTTGTTGCCTCTGCCATCCTTGCGGCTCTGCTGATTCCCTGTTACATGGTGGTCATCGGCAAAGTCATGCGCCAACCCTATTTTGCTTCCCAGTTCAAGAAGATCATGGAAAACAAAAAGAAAAAGAGCGCCTGAGATTTTTTTCTCAGACGCTCCGGTGTATTCAATTTTATTTGGGGAAGTTCAATTTTTTGAGGGGGACAAGGAATTTTTTCTCCCCTTCAACTCTGAAAAAACGGAGCCTTGCCCTGTAATTGCCTCTTTTTCCGTATGAACGGCTCAGCAGCCAGGTGTTGTTGTTACCGGCGATCTTTAAAGGCATCCGGGCGATCCCCTCTGTTGGCTTCAGCGGGAAAGTTCCTATGATCTTCAAGGTTTCCGGCTCAAAGCAAACACCTTCTTGGCCGCCGTAAAATCCGCCGCAGATCCTGCCGCCGTCAACGAAAAGGTTCTGCACACCGAAACGGGTGTTGAATCCGGTATCCACGGTGACTCTTTTAAGGAGCTTCATTTCCCTGTC
>JAGBWB010000355.1 GCA_017629975.1 Lentisphaeria bacterium | reverse complement strand
GAAAGGATTCCAGGTCACGCCGTTCCATTGAACTTTGAGCTTGGAAGGAAAATCCTGCCAGCGGAAAAACTGCACATGGAAATCGGCATAAAGAAAGTTGGCTCCCCCCACATGCCGCCCCGGAACCTCTTTATTGGAGTAGTCCGCTTCATAGTTGCGGCAACGGTAATCGGTAAGACCGCTTCCGGAGCCGTCACACATATAAACCAGCGCCGCCGGGCGCTTGATCCGGGCAAGTTTGATCTGATCTACACCCCAGCTTGTGACAGGATCTTTTTTCACCTTTACAAAAGCATCATTGAAAGAAAGGGTATAATGAAGGGCATCATAAGAGCTGGAAGTCTGTCCGTCTCCCCCCCGGCCGTAAATGGAATTTGAATTGATATCGGTTCCGAACAAAGTCAAATGCTGTTCACTCACTTCAGGACAGGCAAAAGGTCCCCGGTACAATGTGCCATTGAGTTTGGAAACTCCCCCCAGATAGTAATAGTTGTATTTATCAATGACTTTCCACGGCAGATATTTATCCAGCGGGGTGTATGACTGCCGTGTCCAGTAAGTCAGAGAAGCTTTGTGTGTCCACGGGAAGAAACCGTCGGAGTCGTTGATGTAAAAGGCGACCGATTTTCCCAGCTGCCCGAAGTTGTTGGCACAAGCGATGGTGCGCGCCCTGCCCCGCGCCTGCTGCAAGGCGGGCAGAAGCATAGCGGCAAGAATGGCGATGATGGCGATTACAACCAGAAGTTCGATCAAGGTAAAAGAGCGGCTTATTTTCATAAAAATTTCCTTCCTGAAGATTATTTTTTGACTTCAACAAACAGATAACTTGCGATTCTCAGACGCTCAACGGATTTGTTCGGCACAGGAGCACAATAGATATACTGATTGTTATCAGGCGTCAAAGTTCCGATCCTGACCGGATGATATCCGGGAGCGGTGATTTTTTCAGCGTTAACGGAACCGGCTGCGATGCCGGTTTTCTGTTCCACATCGTAACAGCCGAATGAAGCTGTTTTTCCCTGGGGATTTTTCCCTGAGCATTGCAGTTCCACATAGACATCCCATGTTCCAAGGGGGGGATTCCAGAGCTGGCTGGTCCAGGTACCGTGGGTGCACTCCACCTCCAGCACTTCTCCAGCTCCCCCGGGGGCGGCGGGATCATTGACGATTTTGTACCGCCCGAAACGGCGGCAGACGGCAGCGCTCACTCTTTTCCACCGGGTACCGGGAGCGTATCCCGGAACCGGGGGAGCGCCCTTTTCCCACGCCTGGATAAGTCTGATATTGGGACGCAGCATATCTGGTGTGAAACGGGACTCGGCAAGGCGGGTGATTTTTGCATCTTTCAAAAGTTTGATCTGCTCCTCAAGGAGAGTCTGCCATTTGATGCCAGCCAGGGAAGCAGGGGGATCGCTCCAGACATCAGAGAGATGGAGCAGTCCCAGATTCACCGTGATTGCGGCATGTTTCATCCGCAGACGCAACACCGGATCATCAGCGACAGCTTTTTCACCAGCCAGCAATATTTCTCTTGCTTTCAACAAAGCGGCACGGTCAAGGTGAAAAAGAAGCAGTTTGTTGGTTCCGGGTTTGGCGGTCAAGGTCATGTGTTTGATGTATTCAAGGATATAAGGAGCCGCCTTGCCGTAAAAACCTTTTGCAAATTCTTCAATAAGTTTCCGGGGATCAAGATAGGGATTCCACTGCAATTTGCCCAGCATCCACACCCGCAGATCGCTCAGGTCGGCAGCGGAGCCTGCGTAGGAGCCTTGTTGAAACACATCCACAACGCCGTTTTCGGCATAAAAACGCAGATCCTGAGTCAATCCCCGCCAGTTTGGGAAAGGCAGATAAAAGCGTTTGAAATCTGTTTCATAAGTCCAGACAGCAAGAGGGTTGCCATACTTCTTCCACACCTTGAAAACATTCCCCTGAGCGGCGTTGGCAGGATGGGATACAGGCTGAGCGGCATTGGATTTACCGGGGCAGAAACGGATCAGCACATTTTTGCGGGGTATGATGGTTTTGGGTGTCGGGAGCGTAAAAGCGTAAGCAAGAGTTTCCACCCATACCCCCGGAAACTCTTTGGCGACGGCATCGGCGACTTCGTTGACCATATCCATATAGAGGTCGCTTATATTGCCATGTTTTCTGATGAACTCTTCACACTTTGTGCACTGGCAGGGAGTCATAAGTCCATCGTTCTGAGAGACGGAAACTACCGACGGCGCCGGAGTGCTGCGCAATTTTTTAAGGACTGCTTCAACAAAAAATTTGCGCATCTCTTTATTTGTCAGACAGAGCTGACAGTCGGGAACGCGTTTTTTGCCCCGCAAGGCGAACCATTCGGGGTGCTTTTTGAAGTGGACTTTTCCGGGGACAAAGTAGCCGAAAGTATGCACAAAACCGATGATATCCTCTTTGCCGCCCCACTGTGCGCCGCTGTTGTAGCGGTTGGAACGCACTTTCAACGCAAAAGAGTCATTGCGTGCAAGATCATAATAGAGATAACGGCGCTGAAAGACGGGAGCATAGCGGTGGTTGATTTCCGGCAGGAAAAATTTCTGATGCCGGGGCCAGTACTCATCTTTGGCGGTCCAGAATCGGACTCCATAGGCTTTTTCAAGAAATTCATAAACGGCATAAACACTCCCCCGGGGGCGATCTCCGAGGATAAGCATTTTTCCGTCAATATTTTTAAGAATGATCTCATCGGGTTTGAGTGAAGAAAAGTTTTTGATTTTCAAGGCTTTTGCAGAAGCCTGGGATTGTCCCACCCAGAAAAGGGATTTTTCGGGAGAGTTCCGCACGATGGGAACATTCAGGTCAAAGATCTTTTTGAGAGCCTTTTTCAGTTCCATTGAAGCGTTGTACTCCACGACAGTTGCTTCGCGGGAAAGATAAATGGAAATATTTTCCACTGCGGAGACAACAGTTCCCAGTATCATCAGGAAAAACAAGAAATATTTTTTCACCTCTGCACCTCAAGCAGCATAATAAAACCCTATTCAGAAAACTTATAAGAACATGCTGTTAATTTACCACATCAAGGAGAAAAAGTCAAGAGATGGTCACAAAAAAGCGTTTTTTTCTTAAATTGCCCTTGCCTT
>JAGBWB010000354.1 GCA_017629975.1 Lentisphaeria bacterium | reverse complement strand
GCTGGGGTTGACTCCTGAGTATCTTGCCAATCACCAGTTCTACAAGGGCAAGGGATGCCGCCGCTGCGGAGGAACAGGTTACAAAGGACGTATCGGTATTTATGAGATCTTCCTCATTACTGAGGATATCGCCAAGATGATCTTTGCCAATGAAAACTCTGTGACGCTGCGTGATTTTGCCCGCCGGAACGGTATGAGAAGTTTGCGCGATGACGCTTTGCGTAAGGTGGAAGCGGGTATTTCCACCCTTGAAGAAGTGCTTTTTGTGACGCTGCGTGATGAGGAATAAGGAGTGAAGAGAAGATGACTGATATTGAAAACAGCGCACTTGTTGATTTGATCCTCAATGAATACGGCGCAGCCAATCCTCAGCTCAAGGAACAGCTGGATGCCGTGGCTGAGGAGTGTGAACGCTCCGGTAAATCCGCCTTTGAAGTGATTACCAACTTCGGACTTTTTTCCAGAGCAGATCTGCTTAAATGTATGGCAGACAATCTGGGGTCTTACGTCTGGGAACCCAAATCTTTCGGAGATATCAGCAGGGATGTGATCGAAAAAGTCGATCTCAATCTTGCCCGTACCCACCAGGTGATCCCCCTCAGATATGATGATTTCGGCATTGAGCTTGCCATGCGCCGTCCTCTGGATTACCAGACTGTTGAGGCGCTGCGTTTTATCCTCAACAAAGATATTATTCCTGTTCCTTGCGATCCTGATGCCTTTGACGGGGAACTTGAGCGCTATTATCCCGAAAAAGTGGACTCAGTGGCAGATATTGTGGCAGAGTTCAACATCAATCCCGAAGAGATTGAGGAGGAAGGGGATGAAGAAGATCTTGCCAATGCTGCGCCTATTATCAAGTTCGTGGACGCCGTTATCAAACAGGCTGTTCATGACAAGGCGTCAGATATCCACTTTGAGCCTTTTGAAAAGAACTTCCGCATCCGTTACCGGGTGGACGGCGCTCTTTACGAAATGCCTCCGCCGCCCCGGAGTCTTGCTGCTCCCGTGATCAGCCGTATCAAGATCATTTCCGGACTCAACATCTCTGAACGCCGCCGCCCTCAGGACGGACGTATCCAGATGAAAGTCAATGGCCGTCCCGTGGACTTGCGTGTATCCTGTCTGCCCACCAGCCACGGCGAATCCGTGGTGCTCCGAGTCCTTGACCGCTCTGTGGTGAACTTGCAGCTTGATGCTCTGGGTATCGGTCAGGATGTGCTTGACAAGATCCGTGAACTGATCCACATGCCCAACGGCATTCTGCTGGTGACAGGACCTACCGGTTCCGGTAAGACCACCACTCTTTATTCCGCTCTGGGCGAGATCAACAACCCCGAAGATAAACTTCTGACCGCAGAAGACCCTGTGGAATACGATATTGAAGGAATCATCCAGTGTCCCATCAACGATGCTGTGGGAATGACCTTTGAAAAAGCGCTCCGCGCCTTTTTGCGTCAGGACCCTGACCGCATTCTGGTGGGAGAAATCCGAGACTTTGTCACCGCTCAGATCGCCGTTGAGGCTTCACTGACGGGACACTTTGTGTTCAGTACGCTCCATACCAACGATGCTGCAAGTACCATCACCCGTTTGACGGATATGGGAATTGAACCGTTCCTTATCGCTTCTTCTCTTGTGGGCGTGCTGGGACAGCGTCTGATCCGCCGGGTGTGCAAGAACTGTATGACCGAATATATCCCCACTGATGAAGACCTTGACCGCCTCAATCTGGAACGCGGACAGGTGGAAGGCAAGACCTTTGTTTACGGCAAAGGATGTCCCATCTGCAATAATACCGGTTACAAAGGACGGAAAGCTCTCACTGAACTTCTTGTTGTGAACAACGAACTCCGGGAAATGATTTCCAACGGAGCTCCTGCCAACGAACTGGCAGACAAGGCGTGTCAGTTTGGTATGCGTCCTCTGCGTGAAGACGGTCTGCTTGCCATCTTCAACCATGAAACTTCGGTTGACGAGGTGGTCCGTTACACCTGATATCTTGAAAAATTACTGAATTTTTACCGGAAAGGAAAAGAATATGCCGCAATATATGTATGTCGCCATGGACAGCAAGGGCAAAGAGCAGAAAGGCCGGATCGTTGCCGACAGCGAAGCCGCAGCTGTTGCCGAGCTTAAGCAGAAAGGGATGTTCCCCACTTCAGTCAAAGCTGTTGTTGCCACCAAAAAAGCCAAGAAAGCCGGCAGCGGTTTCAATATGGCTCTGGGGCCCATGGTCATCAAGCGCAAAGAGCTTACAGTGCTGACCCGTCAGCTTGCCATTCTGCTTTCAGCAGGTCTGCCGCTGATCCGTTCTCTGCGGACTCTGGAGCGTCAGGCTGCCAACCCCGCCGTGAAATCGGTGCTGGGCAGGACCGCTGATACAGTGGAAGGCGGTGCAACTTTTGCCGAAGCTCTTTCCCAGCACCCCAAATCTTTTGATAAACTCTATTTGAACATGGTCCGTGCAGGTGAAGCCTCAGGTGCCATGGAAATCATTCTTGACCGTCTGGCAAGTTTTATGGAAAAGGCTGCCAAGATCGCCGGTAAGGTGAAGTCTGCTATGATCTATCCTATCGTGATCCTTTCCATCTCCATCCTTGCCATGGTGGGTTTGATGATCTTCATCGTGCCGAACTTTGAGAAGATCTTCCGCGACCTGCTGGGCCCCTCTGAACCGCTGCCCGGAATCACCACGCTGATCATCGGTATAAGCAACACGCTTGTGTCAAAGTGGTACATGTATGTGGGCGGTGTTGTGGGCGTTGTCCTTTTCTTTGTGATCCTTGTGAAAATCCCTCAGGGAAAATGGGCCTTTGACTGGGTGAAATATAATATTCCCCTTTTCGGACCCATTATCTCCAAAACAGCTGTTTCACGTTTTTCCCGTACACTGGGAACGCTGATGAGTTCCGGTGTGCCTGTGCTCAACGCTCTTGCCATTGTGAAAGAAACCAGCGGTAATGAAGTCGTCGCCGGAGCCATCCAGAAAGTTCACGATGCTGTGAAAGAGGGTGAAGGTATCGCGCCTCCCCTCGGTAAAACTCAGGTTTTTGAAGAAATGGTGGTATCCATGGTTGAGGTGGGTGAGGAAACCGGTAAACTCCCTGAAATGCTTACCAAAATCGCCGATACCTATGAGGATGAAGTGGATAACGCCGTGGGTGCTTTGACATCCATGATCGAACCTTTGATGATCGTGCTGCTGGCAGGTATCGTGGGTACCATCGTTATCGCCCTCTTTATGCCTCTTGTGAAGATCATCGAAAAGATGAGCTGAAAAGGAAAATCCTGTTTCCATGGGGATTTTCAAGCTCCATCAGCCTTTTGCTCCTGCCGGTGACCAGCCGGGGGCCATTGCTTCGCTGGTTGCCGGACTGGAGCAGAGAAAACGCTATCAGACTCTGCTGGGCGTAACGGGTTCAGGCAAGACCTTTACTCTGGCGAATGTGATCGCTCAATGTGACCGTCCGGTGCTGGTGCTTTCGCACAATAAGACCCTTGCGGCGCAGCTTTACAGCGAGTTCAAAACTTTTTTCCCTGAAAACGCTGTTGAGTACTTTATCAGTTACTACGACTACTATCTGCCGGAGTCTTATATTCCCCAGACAGATACCTACATTGCCAAAGACTCCTCCATCAACGAGGAAATTGAAAAACTGCGCCTTTCTGCTACTGCAAGTCTTGTGGAACGGCGTGATGTGATCATCGTTGCAAGTGTTTCCTGCATATACAGTCTCGGCGCTCCTGAAGAGTACAACGAAATGTGTGTCCGCCTCTCTGTGGGCGACACTATCGGGAGAGACGAACTTCTCAAAAGATTGATCGCCGTCCAGTACACAAGGAACGATACGGCACCCTCCAAAGGAGAATTCCGGGTCAGGGGGGATACTGTTGATGTCTTTGAACCTCAGAATGAGGAGTTTATCCGGGTCGGCTTTTTCGGCGATGAGGTTGAGTTCATTGAGCGCAGAGATGCTCTGACCGGAAAAAGAAAAGCCGATGTGGAACTGGGAACACTCTTTCCCTGCAAGCACTTTGTCATGCCCCCTGAGCGGATCCAGGAGGCCTCCGGAGCCATCCGGCAGGAGATGGAACAGCAGGTCCGTTTCTTTGAAGAGCGCAATCTGCTTATTGAAGCCCAACGGGTCAGGGAACGGGTCAACTGCGATCTGGAAATGATGAACGAGATCGGTTATTGCAGCGGTATTGAAAATTACTCCATGCATCTTTCCAAGCGGAGTCCCGGAATGCGTCCCTATTGTCTTTTTGACTTTTTCCCTGAGGATTTCCTGACCATCATAGACGAATCCCATGTGACTCTTCCCCAGATCCAGGCGATGTATAAAGCT
>JAGBWB010000353.1 GCA_017629975.1 Lentisphaeria bacterium | reverse complement strand
GGCAACGGCATCATCTGCGGCGGCAGAGAGTGGTGGATGCACGTTGCAGCCAAACAGCTGGACTCCCAGCAGAAAGCACGCCGTCTCGAAGGGGAAAAAGTTCCTGTTTCCGAGCGTATTTTCGGTGACAAAGAATTTCTGCGTCCTGCCCTGATCCAGCTCCGCTGCAGTGAAAGACTGCTTTTTGAGGGCATCACCTGTATTGATGCTCCCATGTGGATGCTTCACCCTCTTTACAGCTCTCACATCACGATCCGCAACATCAACATGGACAGCATGTATGTCTGCAACGACGGCGTGGATGTGGACTCCTGCGATGACGTGGTCATTGAAAACAGCCACTTCCGCAACGGCGACGATGCGGTGGTGCTGAAAGCCGGACGGGATGCCGACGGTTTGCGGGTCAACCGTCCCTGCCGCCGGATCGTGGTCCGCAACTGCGTCTTTCACGAGTGTCTCCACGGCTTTGCCATCGGCAGCGAACTCTCAGGCGGTGCCGAAGATGTTTATGTCCATGACATCCACATGGAGTACATCATGATGCAGGCACTTTCGCTCAAATCCGCGCCCGGCCGCGGCGGCGTGATCCACCGTCTTCACATTGCCGATATCCAGATTGACAAAACCGATGACCACGCCATTTCCATCGTCAGTGAATATCCCGGAACCCGTTTCGGTGAAGACAAGACCTGCTACAAGGATATTGAATTCTGCAATATCCACTGCAATTACGCCAAGAACGGACTCTATCTGGAAGGCTCCAAAGAGTTCCCCCTTGAGCGTATCTTGCTTGACAATGTTGTGGTTGATGAAGCAGAAAAACCCATTGATACCGCTGTTGACACAGGCACACTCTCCTTTAACAACGTCTATATCAACAACAGCAAGTTTGACAGCGCCAACTGATAAGCTGTATCATCAAAAAAGAGGGACCGCGATTAAAACGGTCCCTCTTTTTATTGCAGATCATTCAAAGAGCGCTGCAACATTCTGCACCATGACTCTTTCCGCAATATCAAAGTCAATTCCTTTTGCGGCAGTTCCGGGGAAAAGCTCCTGCCAGATCACGCCCATGGACTCCACATCATCATTGGGAACGGAGATTTGATTCATCACATTGTCCCAGCAGCAGACATGGTCGCAGCTGACAAAAATGCGCTTTTCAAATCCCTGCTGCAAAAGCCGGTAAAGGAGTTCAATACGATTGCGGACATTTTTATGATTGATACGGTCAACTGAAATGGAACATCCCCGCTGTAAAATTTCAAGTGCATAATCACAGCTGTTGCAGTCAGCCACATGTCCGACAACAGTCTTTTCCGGAGGGACTCCTTTTTCAGCAAGGATCTCCTGAGCGGCAAGTCCGGTCTTGTTTCCGGAGTGAGTGTGCATGTAAACCGGAAGTCCGGTTTCGTTGTGGACAAGAGCAATCGTTTCAAGATATCGTCTGACCACAGGCGTCACGCCTTCGGCATCCACGGCACATTTGAGCATGTGGATGCCATTGTTTTCCACATTGATCTCATCAATGATAAAACGCGCCATGGTCTCAGGGGGGACGCATATTGCCGTAAAGCAGGGATAAAAGTAGAATCCGCTTGAAGCAATGATCTGCACACCGGACTTTTCAGAAACCTCCCGGAGCAAACCAAGATCCCTGCCGAGAGAAATGGGGGTTGCGTCAATAAAGGTACGCAGCTGAAACTTTTCTGCCAGATAACGCAGTTTGGCAACAGCAATGGGAACCACCTTTTCCCTGGGGAGCCAATTGGGGAAAGCAAACTGAAAATCAGGCGAAGTGCAAATAATATGTTCGTGGATCAGAGTCCGCCCCAATTCTCCGGGAGTAATTTTTCCTGTTACAGTCCGTATCATATCTACCTCATTCCTTTTTAGGCCCAAAAGTTTTTACATAGAAAATCTTTTCCAAACGCTCCCAGCTTTCACCGAAAACATGGGGCGTTTCTTTGAGATAGTGCGGCAACTGTGCTGCGATTTCTTTATTGGTACGAAATTCCCCCTTTTTCTCTTTGACGCACTCATCAAGAATTTTTGTCTGGAGCACCGAGTACCAAGTCAGTTTATCCTTGATTTGGCTGCTGAAAAAAGAGAGATGTCCGCCCAGAGCGCCGAAGACACAACTGGCGGCAACGGTTACTGTCAAAAGCCATGGAGCCACTTTCTTTTTCCTGCTTTTCACCATCATCACAACAACAGCTGCCAACAGCACCGATGCGGCAGAAACTGAAATAATGCCGCTCAAAAGAATGTCTGAGGCAATCCCCTGAATGAATTTTTCCACTTCAGGAAGATGAAAATTCATTGCCTGCGCAGCAGCGGGAAAAGAATCATTTTTCTCAAGTTCTTTTATAAAAAAATCCCAGAAAAAGCGCCGTTCTCTGTTGATAAGTTCAAAAGGAGCTATGGAACGCACCACCGCAGAAAACCAGCAAAACGCCAGGGAATAAACGCCTAAAGCAAGAAGTGCTCCGATCTGGTACCAAAGCCGGGGCTTTTCATTATGCTGCGCTTCAAAAATACAAGAAAGGAGCAACCCCGGAAACGCCAGTAATGTTCCTGCGATGCCAATGTACGCGACAACTTTTTCCAACATAAGGAGCGCTCCTTTTTGAGTTTTTCTTATTTGACTTCGTCTATGCGGATCTCGTCAAACCAGGCAGTACCTTTGGCGTTCCAGATCCACAGCCCCAGGGGGGGCACATAGTCCTTGCCGGTATTGGCAGGAGTTTTGAACTCCACACACACACGGTGCCAGGGATTGGTACCGAGGATCCGGTTCCGGGGCAGAGCGGCAGAGCCGGTGTTGGAGAAATAGATCCATGCACCGGCACCGATCTTGCCCACAAGATCTTTGGTCTTGAGGTAATAGCTGATCCGGTAGCGGGTATTGGGTTTGAGTCCGGGCATACGGCACCCGGCAGAAGCGTTGCCTTTGACGGTGCCGTCAAGCTCCATCCGCAAGCTCTGTCCGCCGGAAATAAAGGTGCTCTTGTCAAGAGAGATCTTGATGCCTTTCTTGGGCCAGTAGCTCCAGTTTGCGGCCTTTTTGCTCTTGGGATCAACCTGTTCAAAGTTGCCGTTGGGCACGATGTTGGCAGGTTTGGGAGTCAAAACGATCTTGCCCCATTCGCCGATGGAGTGGAATCCGCGGCTGGAACCGGGGAAGAGCGCCCACATATAAAAGACAGGTCTGGCACCGTCAGTAAAGGCACGGTTGCGGGCAAAGTTGGCAGGGATACCGTCGGAAGAGATGGGCCCCAGATCTTTCAGAGGAATGGTCAGTTCAAAACGCCATGATTTTTCCAGTTTCTCAGCTTTTGCAGTAGCGGAGCTGTTCCATGAGATCTGGCTTTTTCCGTTGCGGCGGCACTTGTAATCGGTCAGAGTACCGTTGGAGTTGACCACAAACTGGAAATAGTTCTGTCTGTCGCCGGAAGGATTGAGCAATATTTCCACACAGGAGTCGGCAAAGGTCATAGCGTCATCCCGCTTCACCGCTTTGGCAAGGATCTCTTTCATGCGGGGTTCTTCACATTCGCCTGTGATAATAAGTTTTTCCCCCTCTTTACGCAGAGAGATCTTCGTATTCACATCGTGGAAATCCCCCTTGAAAGGACGAAGCCAGATATTCCCCGGACAGTAGGCGATCCAGAAATCCATGCCCCTCTGGAGCTGATGGAAATAATCGGCGGTCTTTGCAATGGGTCCCAGCAGATGTTGACGGACAAATTTAAGACGCTCCACAGCCCCCTTGTCGGCAGCGGCGGCTTTAAGCGCTCTGTCAAAGAGGTTGTTGTAATGCTTCATCTTTGCCGCAGAGTAGATATTGTTCCAGATCTCGCGGACAGCGGGAACCTTGGTCACAGGACCGAGGTCACTCATGACCGTGTTGCCCAGGATCTTCTCGCACCAGTTCTTTTCAAGGTCGGCATAAAACTCAGCCATATAGGGTGCGCCCTTGCCGAACATC
>JAGBWB010000352.1 GCA_017629975.1 Lentisphaeria bacterium | reverse complement strand
GATAAACGATGATAAAGCTGCCGTCTTTGGCGTTGATGCGGCGTACTTCGTGCATATCAAAGGCATCCTGATAAAATTTGATGCTTTTGTCAAGATCGAAAACGTTCAGATTATTGTGGACCATCTTAAATTGCATTTTTTCTCTATTCTCCTCTTTTTAACGGCGGTTACGGTTGCGGCTGTGAAATGATCCTCCGCGCCCGCCCCTGCCGCCGCCGGAATGGCTGTCGCGACGGGGACGCTCAGGAAGATCAGGGTTTTTTACAGGCTCAGGAAGCGTTACCATCTCTTCTGTCGGTACTTCACTGGGGAACGTGACTCCCAAAAGTTCCTCTATGTCAGGCAGATAGTAGCCACCGTATTCACACAGAAAACTGATGGATTTTCCCCGGTTCCCCGCTCTGCCTGTCCTGCCGATACGGTGGATGTAATCCTCAGAACGCTCAGGCAGATCGTAGTTGATCACAAGGGATACATCATCCACATGGATCCCCCGCGCCGCCACGTCTGTGGCTATAACGATCTTTTCTTCAGCTGTACGGAACTTTTCAAGGATCTGAATGCGCTTCTGCTGAGGAATATCCCCCGAAAGAAGCGGCACCTTGTATCCGTAACGCGCCAGATCATACTGAAGACGGCTGTTCACATCTTTCCGGTTGCCGAAAATGATCACTCGTTCATAAGGACAGGTCCGCAGCAGATAAAGAAGCAATCCCAGCTTTTCATCACGGGAAACAGAGTAAAAGGTCTGGTCAATGTTTTCACTGACCAGCTTTTCAGGTTCACTTTCGATCACCGCAGGCTCCGCCAGCCATCCGGCGCTCAGACGCAGAATGCTTTCCTCAAGCGTCGCGCTGAAAAGCATGGTCTGGCGCACCCCCTTGGGCGGCAGCTGGTAGACGATCCGCTTGATGTCCGGAATGAAGCCCATGTCAAGCATCCGGTCGGCTTCATCAATAATAAGGATCTCTGTCTCTTTCAGTTTCAAATCGCCTGAACGGCAGTAGTCAATGACACGCCCGGGAGTCCCCACCAGAAGATCAATGGGTCCCAACAGGTTGCGCCGCTGCTTTTCGTGATCCATACCTCCGAAAACCACCACGCTTTTCAAGCCGGTGAAAACCCCCAGCTCCAGGGCGTCCTTGTGGATCTGCATGGCAAGTTCACGGGTGGGCGCCAGCACCACCATACGGGGCGTTCCGGGTTTCGCTTCGCCGGAGCGGGGTTTTTTCAGCATCATGGTGAATCCGCCCAGCAGGAATGCCGCCGTTTTGCCCGTTCCCGTCTGAGCCTTGCCCGCAATGTCGCGTCCTGCAAGGACGGCAGGGAGCGTCAGCGCCTGGATCGGGGTACAGTATTCAAATCCTGCGTGCTGGACTCCGAACTGCACCTCCTCATGGAGCGGCAGATCAAGAAAGCGGGTCTTGCCCTCCATCGGGGGGACATCTTTGAGAGTCTCCGGATGTTTTACCTGAGGCGCGGGAGCTTCTTTGACATTTTCCTCCCGGGGCGCATGGGGTTTGCGCTCTTTATGCCGGGATCTTTTCTCTTTGGCAGGCTCTTCATATTTCTTCCGTTCCTTCGGAGCGGCAGAAGCCTTTTTTACTCTTTTTTTCTGCGTTCCAGCAGCGGGACTTTCCGGCTTGATCCCGAAAAGTTTCTTCAAAAAATCAAACATTTTTTCCTTCTTCTGTTCTGCGGACGGTTTCTGATAGCCAGGAGGCAAAGGCCTCTTTGAATTCGGGCCGCCGCAGCCCGAACTCCACTGTCGCTTTGAGGAAACTCAACTTGTCGCCGATGTCATGGCGGTTCCCTTCAAAGACTTTTCCGTAAACTTCCGCCCCCTGCGCCATGAGAAGCGCAGTGGCGTCGGGCAGCTGGATCTCGCCCCCTTTCCCCGGTTTGGTCACTTTCAGACATTCAAAGATCTCAGGCGTGTAAATGTAACGCGCCGCCACCGCCAGATTGCCGGGAGCCTCTTCAACTGAGGGTTTTTCCACAAGTTTATTGATCTTCAGCACCCCGGGGGAGACCATTTCGCCGCCTGCGATGCCGTAACGGTTCACCAGTTCCGGAGGGACTTCTTCCAGAGCCATGACTGTGGAGTGTTTCTTTTCAAAGACCTCCATCAGCTGCCCCAGCACCGGAACGCCGCTGGAGGAACTCATGACTGTATCGCCGTTAAGTATGGCAAAGGGTTCGCCTGCGGCAAATTCTTCGGCACAGAGAATGGCGCCGCCCAGTCCGTTGAGCTCTTCCTGATAAACGTGGGTGATGCGTACTTTTTGCGCCGTTTCCATGACTTCGGCAAGTTCTGAAAGACGGTTCTTTTTTTCCAGCTGCGCCTCCAGTTCCGGAGCCGGAGCAAAAACATTGAGCAATGACTCCTTGCCTTTGGAAATGATAAGCAATATCTCTTTGATGCCGCAAGCGGCCGCCTCTTCAACCACATATTGAAGCACCGGCTTATCCACCAGAGGGATCAACTCCTTGGGGACCGATTTGGCAAAGGGGAGAAAACGGGTCCCGAATCCTGCGGCGGGAATGACGGCTTTGGTCACTTTCTTCATTCTGCACTGCCTCCTGTGACGATTTCGGGTTTGATCACCTCAATGCCGTGTTCCTTGCAGACGCGGCAGAGGCGGTCATACATTTTTTCATCCTCGTAGGTTCCGATGATGGCACCCCCTGAACCGGTGAATTTGGCTGAAGCCCCCGTTGAACGCGCCACTTCAACCATTTTACGGTTCATGGCTGAAATGGAGGTCCGGCAAACTTCAAGGCGCAGATCAAAGTTCCGGTTGATGAGTCCGGGGATGACAGAGAGATTGCCTGAATCCATGGCATCGAGAAGTTTTTCAGTGAGTTCCGCCCACTCTTTCATGGCGTTAAGCACGGCGGGGACTCCTGATTCATAATCATCCCGCAGACGGCTGTGGAGTATTTCAGAACCCTCCGCAAGGTCGGTACGGTAGGCAACATAAAGTTTCAGATCTTCCGGAATGGTTATGGCACGGTAGATCCCGAAACCGTGCTGATCCATGTATTCCTTGTTGAAGTCCATGAAAACAGGGGTGTTGCACGCCTGAGCCACCCGGTCCTGAAGTCCGGCGGGGATGGAAAGTTCATCCCGTTCCGTGGCAAGCACCAGATTGGCAAGGCGGGCAGGCGAGATCTCAAGTTCGTAGAATTTGAAAAGCGCACGCATGGCGGCAGTGATGATGGCACTGGAACCCGCCAGGCCCAGACGGTTGGGGATGTTGCTGCCGTAACGGATTGTGAAATTACGGTCAGGAAGAGTCGTCCCCTGCTCCCTGCAATAGCGGTTGAAACGGTTGATGGCAGCTTTCAGCAGCCGGATCCCGCCGTAATATCCGTGGAGCCGCACCTCTTCGCTGAGGGCGTCTATATTTTTGAAGACGCTGCTGTCACGGTGCGCCGGGAGCAGTTCCAGTTCGGGAGTTTCATAAAGTGTCACATCGGCACTGTAATTATTGAAGACAAAAGCTATGGTTTTCCCGTGGTAGCCGTCTGACGGATTGCCTATCAGCGCAGCGCGGGGAAAAGCGGATTCTCTGATGATCATAGCCTGTAAAAACTCCTGAATTGGAAAAAGAAACATATATTCCTTATAATATACATCATGATGGCGTTTTTTACAAGGTCTCCTGTGGCGGGAAATCAAGTTCCCGGAAAGTACATTCAAGTGCATATCGGCAGGGAGTGTTTTTCAGGGACGGGAATTTCAAAAAAGAGTTGCATTTTACATGAAAGCAGGCTATATTATCTTCATAATGATATTCTTTTTAAAGGTTAAATATTTGAGGAGCAAAAAACATGAAAAAAGTCATCTTCCCTTTTTCAGAAAAAAATCCCCGCTGCGGCGAGGGGTGTACCGTTCTGCTCAAGGACGGCAGAGTCTTTATGGTCACTTGCTGTTTTACAGGGGGAGCCGATCACAGTTACAGCTTTCTCATGGGAGCTTATCTTGATCCCGAAACAGGTGAGATGTCTGAAGTTCACCGCCTCTTTGACAGCAGCCATTTCCTCAATCAGATGTCGGTCTCTCTTGAAAGACTCAATGACGGCTCCATCGGAATTATTTTTCTGCGTAAACTCTCTGCTCACCATGATCTTGTGCTTTTTGCCCGCTCCTTTGATGAGTGCCGCACATGGAGCGAAGCCAAAGTCATCTCTTATGTCAATCATCAGGACTACTATGTGGTCAACAATGACCGTCTGCGCCAGCTGAGATCCGGCAGACTTGTTGTGCCGGTCTGTGTTTATCCTGATCCGGCGGAAAGTTTCAACAACTCTTACCTTCAGCTCTGGTACTCCGACGATATGGGGGAAACATGGAACACTTCAGAAGAGATCAAGCCCTGTCCCAATCCGCCCAAACCTGAGCCTTACGCCGCCGTTGAGCCGTGGGAGAATATCGTCAGCAATTACAGGGAGCAGGAACCCGGCGTGGAAGAAGCTCCTGACGGCACCTTGTACTACTACTGCCGCACCATTCTCGGGTGTATGTATCAGGCCTTTTCAAAGGACCTGGGGAAAACCTTTACCTGCCTTGAACCCCAGAAAGATATCATCGCTCCCCTTTCACCTCAGACCATCCGGCGCGAACCGGGAACGGAACGCATGTGGTGCGTCTACAATGACCGCTCCGGAGTGACCTTCGGCGACGGCGACAACCACTGGGGATGGCGCACGCCTTTGACCCTTGCTTACAGCGATGATAACGGACACAGCTGGAAGAAGTATGAAGAGATCGAGGATGACTCCCACAATTACTGCTACATGTCCATGACCTTCATCGGCAAGAAAATGCTTCTTACCTACTACGAATCCGAAAACCGGGAAGACGGGACCCGCAGAAATCTCGGTTCCCTCAAGATGCAGACTGTGATGCTGCCCTGATCGGTCAAAGGTGTCCAATATGTTGAAGAAAATACTTTTTTCCGCCCTTCTCCCCGCAGTGCTTCTGGCTGCCCCTGCCAAAGAAAGCTTCCCCGGAGAGTTCACTAAGCCTGAGGAGTGCGCTTCTATCGGCAGAGCCCAGAAACTCCTGAACAAGACGCCCCTGACGCTGGTGAAAGGGGGTGTCCCCCGGTTCGTCATCATCATCGACGCCAAACCGACTCAGGTCGCCCGGTATGCCGCCGAAGAACTCCAGCATCACTTCTTTCTTGCCACCGGCAAAAAGGTGCCCATACTCCGGGGCAAAGAGAGCAAACTGCCTGCCATCCACATCGGCAGCACCCCTCTGAGCCGCCGTTACGGCGCCGATCCCTCACTGCTCAGCGATGAACACTACCTCATCGCCAGAGTGGGCAAAGATATCATCATCTCAGGCGGAGACGGTAAAAAGGCTTTTTCAAGAAAGCAGATCATCTCCATCAGCGGATTCCCGTTGGGCACATTGTACGGTGTCTATGAGTTCCTTGAAAGGTTCCTCAATGTCAGGTGGTATTTCCCCACCGACAAGGGGATGGTGCTTCCTCCCTGCAAAGAACTTGTCTTCAACAAACTCCAGATCAACGGGGCGCCTCACTTTTCCACCCGCACCCTTTTCAGCCATTCTCTGCCCAAAGAGAGCGGTATCAAATCTTCTGATGATCTGGTCTGGAAACGGCGTTTGCGCTTCGGCGGCAATGAACTTTCCCCCATTGCCAATCACGGGTTCCAGTGGGTCTATAAGAAGTACCCCAAAAAACTGGAACTCTATGCCCTTCAGAGAGACGGCAAACGCAAAGCCAATGCTCAAATGGGTGTCCACGTCTGCTTTTCCAACCCCGAACTTCTGGAACTGACGGTGAAAGAGGCTCTTGAATACTTCAAAAAGAATCCCCTCATCAGCTCTTTCAGAGTGATGCCGGGGGACGGATTCAGCGGATGGTTCTGTCAGTGCGCTCCCTGCCAGAAAATGGTCCGGCACGAAAAAGGACCCACCGGAAAGTATTCTGACATGGTGTGGGGATTCGTCAACAAAGTCGCTGAACGCATCAAAGACAAAGCGCCCGGCAAGATGGTCAAGTGCTGTGCATACGAAGGTTACAAACAGCCTCCTTCATTCGCCCTTGCCTCCAATGTGGCGATCACCATCTGTCACGGCGGCGTTCCCCGGGCAGGGATCGAAGAAAAAGAGAGCCTTGCCAGAGTCCTTGACCAGTGGGGCCCCACCGGAGCAAAACTCTATGTCTGGGAATACTGGCTCACCCGCTACCACCGGGGCACCTACGGCGCTCCTGCTGCATTCCCCCGCCACCTCAAGGAGATGTACGCCCTGAAAAAAGGAAAGATCAGGGGCGGTGTCATTGAACTCAATTCCAGAGCCGCAGACGGCTCCTCTGCCAAAGGCTGGGGCAACTGGGAGTTTGATAGCCCGGGATTCTTTTTCGCCGCCAAACTGATGTGGGACTCCCCCTTTGATGTGGAAGAGGAACTCCAGCGCTTCTACAAGGGATTCTTCGGCCCTGCGGCAAAGACCATGGAGCAGTTCTATGAGAACTTTGAAGATGCCTGGGACAAGAGCGTGGTCAAACTCAACGGAGAAAAACTCTGGAACCACAATATCTGCTGGAAAAAACTTTACAGCCCCGCCTTTGTGGATTCACAAATGGCGCTGCTCCGCAAGGCAAAGAAAGAGATCGGCGCCCGGGAGCCGTACAAGTGGCGGATCGAAAAGTTGCTCCGCAGCTATGAGGACTTTGAAAGAAACAGTCTGCTCTTCCGCAGACCTGTGAAACTCAATCCTCTGACTCTCAATGTGCCCTTTGCCGCCAAGCTCCCTGTTCTGGACGGTAAAGTTGACTCCAGAGAGTGGGCAAACGCCGCTGTGGCAGGGAACTTTCTTGACAGTTACGCCGTCTATCCTGCCCGGGGCCGTACCGAAGTGCGCCTGATGCACGACAAAAAGTTCATCTACCTCGGCATCAAGGCTTCTGCCGATCCGGGACTTGAGGTCAATCTGCCCAACGAAGTCTGGGGCAAACGGGATCCCGCTTTGTGGTACTGCGACAGCGTGGAGTGCTTTTTCGGTACCGGAACCAAAGAGTACTACCAGTTCATCCTCGCCTATGGCGAAAGGGTCTTTGATGCTCACTTCTCTCTGGAAAACAACAAGCTCAACGCCAAGTGGACTTCAAAGATCGAAATGAAAAGCTCCCGCTCAGGCAACAACTGGGAAATGGAAGCCCGGATCCCCCTCTCTGAACTCCGGTTCGCCCAGCCGGGCAAACCCGGTGTCTACCGGGTCAATTTCACCCGGAACCACTTCTACAAGCAGCCCGACGGCCGCAAGTATCAGTGGGAACAGACCGGCTGGCAGCCCTCCTACGGCGCTTTCAGCAACACCGACAAATACGGGACCATGATCCTGAAATAAAAATCTTTCCCCCTGACAGGCTGCCCCGGACTTTCAAGGTCTGAGGCAGCCTTTTTTTGCCGGTTGCTCCTTTCTGACCCTTTTTTCTTGTCCCAAAGGCTGAAACTGCTCTTGCAATCAGCTTGTTTCCGGGATATATTATTCCATGAAAACAAATCAAACCATCCTGGAGAAAAAAGTGAAAGAAAAATTGTGCTGGCACGGCAGCGCCCAACTGGCGCCGGTGCCTGTTGTCCTTGCCGGATGCGGTGACGGTTCGGTGCGGAATCCCTACAATCTTATTACTATCGGCTGGTGCGGCATGGTGTGCAGTGAGCCGCCTATGCTGGGCATCGGCGTGCGTCCGGAGCGTTTTTCTTTCGGACTCATCCGCAGAACCGGAGAATTTACCGTCAATCTGCCCCCGAAGGCTCTTGCGGAAACGGTGGACTACTGCGGCGTCGTTTCAGGTAAGGCCATTGACAAGTTCAAAGAACGCCAATTGACGCCGCTCCCCGGTTCTCAGGTCAAGGCGCCCATTGTGGCTGAGTGTCCCATCGCCCTTGAGTGCCGGGTGAACCGCACTCTGGAACTGGGCAGTCACTGGTATTTTATCGCCGATATCCTCGCTGTCAGGGTCGATCCTGAACTGGTTGATGAAAAGGGCAAACTGGATATGGAACGCGCCGACCTCATCTCTTATGCCCATGGTCACTATTATGAACAAGGTCCCTGTCTGGGACATTTCGGCTACTCTGTCCGTAAAAAAAATTAAGGTTTTGTTACTATGTGGGAAAATGAATTTGTTGCTGCTCCTCCTCAGTTTCCTCAGGGGGAACCCCGTTTTCTTGAAGATTTGAAAAGTTGGAAAATAGCCGTCCCCCACTGGGATAAAGATATTCTTCCGGGAGCCGGTGATCTGGACTTGCGCGGCGGATTCACCGTTGACCGCTCCGGATTCCCCGATCCCGAAGAACTGCTCACAAGCGTTTACGATCACCTTGACAGGTTCCGTAAATCCATTGATTTCCCTGAGGGAAATGTTTCAGTCCGGGCAGTCAGATGCGATGACCTGAGTTCCGAAAGCTACCGCTTCAAAGTGGATGACTCAGGTGTTGTCATTGAGGCGGGAAACACCGAAGGCGCCCGCCGGGGACTTTACTACTTTGAAGAACAGCTCTGCTCGGCAAAAAATGCCTTTCTCCCCAAGAAAACCACCCGCCGGGACAATTGGCTGAAAAACCGTATTTCCCGCTGTTTTTTCGGTCCCATCAAGAGACCCCCTTTCAATATCGATGAACTGATGAATGACATTGACTACTATCCTGAACAGTACCTTGACCGGCTGGCTCAGGAGGGGGTCAACGGCCTCTGGCTCACCATTATTTTCCGCGAGATCTGCAAAAACTCTTTCCTGCCTGAAAATCCTGATGCGGAGCGCCGCCGGGAAAAACTCCGCCGCTCTGTGGAAAAGTGCCGCAAGTTCGGTATCAAACTCTGGGTCTTTGCCATTGAGCCTGCCGCATGGAGTCAGGTCAATCCCAAACCCGCCGATCTGCCCCACGGACCTGACTGCTACGGTCCGGGAAAACTTTTCTGCCCCAACTCCGAAGAGTCGGCACGTTATCTTTATGAATCCACCAACTCTCTTTTCAAAGAGGTTCCCCATCTGGGGGGATTGATGCTCATCTCTCTGGGTGAGCGTCCCACCTCGTGCATCAGCGGCGTATCTAATGACGGCGATTTCAAACTTCCCTGCCAGAAGAATTGCAAACTTTCTGTTGATCAGATCTTTGCCAAAGTCCTGAAACCCATGCGGCAGGGGATCAAAGATGCCAATCCCGAAGCTGAAATGATCAGCTGGATCTATCAGCCCCAGCCGACTCAGATGGCATCCTGGATCTATGACCTGCCCAAACAGCTGACTTCTGATATTATTCTTGCCTACAACTTTGAATCCAGCTGCACCAAATCCCAGCTGGGCAAGGTGCGTGTGGGGGGCGACTACTGGCTTTCATGCATCGGTCCCTCCGACCGTTTCGGGCGGATGGCTGAAGCGGCGAAAGGAAAATGCGCCTTTGCCGCCAAGATGCAGGTGGGGTGCTCCCACGAAGTCGCCACGATCCCCTTTGTGCCTGCCCCCGGACTTCTCTACCGCAAGTACAAAGAGATGCGCCGCAGCGGTGTCAGCCATGTGGTCATGTGCTGGTATTTCGGCAACTACCCCGGCATTATGAACCGCGCCGCCGCCGCCCTTTCTTATGAAGATTTTTCCACCTCGGAAGAGGAGTTCCTGACCCGCCTTGCCGGTCCCGACTGGGGCCCCCGCGCTCCGGACATGGCAAAGGTGTGGGCGATGTTGACAAAAGCCTATATGCAGTATCCTCTTGCCTATGAGTTCCAGTATTACGGCCCCATGCACGACGGCGTGGTGTGGCCGCTCCATCTGAAGAGCGTTCTGGAAAAAATGCCCCGGACATGGAAGCCCGACTACGAACCCGCCGGTGATGCTGTGGGTGAATTTCTCAACAGCTTCGACCTTGCTGAAATGGTGGTCCAGACCCGCTGCCTTGCCGATGAATGGGAAGAGGGGTGGAAGGAATTGCAGAACTTTATCGGCGAATACAAAGGCGACAGAGCACGGGAAATGGATGCAATGCTCATTGAGGCGCTCAACTGCCACTTTAACGCCGGAGCAGATATCATTGAATTCTATTTCCACCGCAACCGGATGCTCAACGGCATGGCAGAGTTCTGCCGCTCCATTGATCTTCTGGAAGATATCGTCAGACGCCAGATCCCCGTCAGTGACAGAATGGCGGAGCTCTGCGAAAACGATCCCCGGCTGGGATATCACTCTGAGGCTGAGGTCTACAAATATTTCCCCGCCAAACTCAAGTGGCGCAGCGAGACTTTGAAACAGCTCCTTGAGAAAGATTTCCCCGCTTTGCGCGCCGCAGTTGCTCAGGGGATCACTCCGGCTGAATTTCTTGAGGAAAAACCCGCGCTCCAGTGCGGAAAAGTCTATGAATCCGACAGTTTCAAATGGCGTGCCGACCTTGAGGGGAGAACCCTCAAAGTGACCCTTGATGTGGATAAACTTGATTGTGAGATCGTGGATGAAGCCATCGTCATCCTTGTCGGCGACCGCCTTGCGTCACAAAGGCCCTGGAGTGTCCATACTGTTCTTGCGCCCAATGTGTTTTCAACTGACAGCCGCGGCAGTGTCAAAAGCAACATCCAAACGACTGAAAAAGGGTGGAAGATCGAAGCGCGTCTGCCTCTTGCGCTCCTTGCCGACGGCAACTGCTGCCGGATCGGTGTGATGCGTCACTTCATGCCTGTGGGCGGTCAGCGGCAGTATCACCACTTCCCCGCCGGAAATTATGTCCATGAGGGGAGATTGCAGTATGGACTCTACTCCCCTGAAATGATGCAGAGATTGGAGTTTTGAAATTTTTATGAAAGCACAGATGGAATCTCTGTTTCCTTTCTGGAAACGTTTTGAAGTTGAATATAAAGAATTTATGCTTCCGGCAAGGGACGGGGTGGAGATTTTTACCCAACTCTTTACCCCGGAAGAGGATTTTAAAGGTCCTGTGGTGGTCATCCGCTGCCCCTATGAAACAGAGGCTCCCCCGCCGGAGCTGCATACCGGCTTTGTTGCAGAACTGCTCCGCGCCGGATTTGCTCTGGTCTATCAGCACTGCCGGGGATGCGGCAGAAGCAAAGGGGAGTGCATCCCCTATAACAACGAAAGAGAGGACGGTCTTGCACTTCTTGACTGGATCCGGCAGCAGCCTTTTTATGCCAATGAGATCTATCTTTCAGGGGGGAGTTACCTTTCATCCGTCCATTTTGCCTGGATGGATGCGGCAGAAGATGATATCAAAGGCGCCGTCCTTGACGTTCAGGATTGCAACCGTTACAACATCCTTTACCGCAACGGCTTTTACAAGTGCGGACTCCATGGTTCATGGGCGGTCAGGATGTATAAAAAGAAGCAGCTCCTGAAAAAGAACTTTACGGAAGACTCTTTCAGGATCCTGCCCCTTACGGAGTTTTCCCGGGCGGTTTTCGGCGAAGAGGCCCCCTTTATGAGTGAGGAGTTCCGTCACCCTGACCCCGCCGATCCTTTCTGGGAGACCCCCGACGGGGGCGGACATTTCAAAAAGGCTCTTGACGGTCTGAAGTTCCCGGTGCTTTTTATCACCTCATTCTATGATATCTACACAGAGGGCGTCCTTGATATGTGGGAAAATCTTTCCCCTGAGAGCCGCGCCCGCTGCGCTCTGCTGGTGACGCCTTTTGACCACAACTACCGGGGAGCTGCTGAGCCCCTTGTGCCCTATGCCAACGGAAAAATTGAAAGTGTATGGCCCAATTTCAAGGTGGAGTATCTGAAGGCGCTCAGGGAAAACCGGACGCCCGGATTCATCACCCCGGGGAACGTCACCTGGCACGCCCAGCATGAGGGGATCTGGCGCACAGCTCCCCATTTGACCGACGGAGAGAAAAAGGTTGTCCTGAAACTCAATCCCGGAACTCTTGATGCCGCCTCCGGGGAAGAGAAAGAGATCACCTACACCTACAATCCCTACGCCCCCGCCGTGTTCAAGGGGGGATGCTGCAACAACTTCGGCGGTCAGCAGCTTCAGGATGCGCCTGACTCCAGGTATGATATCATCTCTTTCCTCTCAGCTCCTTTTGAGCGCGATACGGTTTTTCAGGGAGGGGGCAAGGTGAAACTCAAGGTGCGCTCCGACTGTGAAGACACCTGTTTCTATGCCCGGTTGAGCTATGTGAACAAAGAGGGCAAATGTTTCTGTATGCGTGACGATATCGTTTCCGTCGCAGGGCAGTATCCGGATTACGTTCCGGGGAGCATTGTGGAGCTGGTACTGAATTTTGCGCCCAACGCTTTCAAACTTGTACCGGGGGAACAGCTGCGGCTGGATATCAGTTCTTCATGCTGGCCCTATTTTCTGCCCCACCGCAACAGAAAAGGGAACTTCTGGGAAATGGAAAGGTGCGCTATTGCACACAACACCCTCTTTACGGGGGCATCTGAGCTTATTCTCTTTGAGAGATAAGGTATAAATTTCATCAAAAAGGGGGACGTATGAAAAAGTTGAAGATCCTTCAAATCGGAATCACCCATGAACATGCACCGGGGAAATTCACCTCTTTGCAGCTTCTGGAGGATGTGTTTGAGATCGCAGGCTTTGTTGATGACCGCGCCTTTGTGAAAACGCCCTTTTACAAAGAGCCCCGGATGGAGCTTTATGAAAAGTTCCCCTCCTTTTCCCTTGAAGAGGCTCTGGCGCTCCCCGGACTTGATGGTGTCACCGTTGAGGTCCCCAACAATGAGCTTGTGCCCATTTCCATGGAGTGCATGAAACGGGGGATCCCCATGCACATGGATAAACCTGCCGGGATCGACCTTGAACTTTACAGAGAGCTTCTTGCAGGGTGCAAAAGAAAAAATATCCCCTTTCAGATGGGATACATGTTCCGGAACAATCCCGCTTTCAAGTTCTGCATAGAGGCTCACCGCAAGGGCTGGCTCGGTGAGATCTTTGAAGTTGAGGCGGATATGAACCACGATTACGGCGATGAGGCCTATGACCGCTATCTGGGGAAGTTCAAAGGGGGGATCGTCTACAATCTGGGATGCCACTTCTTTGACTTCTTTGTGACGCTTCTGGGTAAGCCTGAGAAAGTGACCACCTTTCTCAGATCTACGCCGGGAGTGGATCCCGCACTGCATAACAGCGGCATGAGCGTTCTTGAGTATCCCCACGCAACAGCTGTTTTCAAGGCAAGCGCCCATGCCCCCCGCGGGATTCCAAAACGGCGGCTCAGGATCTGCGGAACCAAAGGCTTTATTGAATTGTCGCCCCTTGAACTTTTCAACGCCCCCTGGGAGCTGGAATTGATCCTCAAAGAGGGGAATGAAGCGTTTTCCGCCGGATGCCACAGAGTTCCCATGCCCCTTGTGCGGGACCGTTACGAAGATCAGCTCAGGGAGTTTGCCGCCATGATCCGGGGCGAAGTGAAAAGTCCTTACTCCTTTGAACACGATCTCCTTGTCCATGAGGTGTCCCTGCGGGCGTCAGGATATCAAACAGACACCGGCGTACCCAATGAGGCTCAGGAAAAACTTATCAGCTTTCTTTGAAGAGTATGGAACAATGGTCTGAAACAGCACTTCTTCTGGCATGGTACGATGAAAACGGGAGAGTTCTTCCCTGGCGGGTGCGGGGCGGAGCTCATCCCGATCCCTACGCCGTCTGGGTCTCTGAGATCATGCTCCAGCAGACCACGGTCAAAACTGTGATCCCCTACTTTGAAAGGTGGATGAAGCGTTTTCCCGATCTCCGCACCCTTGCCGCGGCACCGTTGGATGAGGTGCTTTTGCTCTGGCAGGGACTGGGTTACTACACCAGAGCCAAAAAAATGCACCAATGCGCCGGAGTGGTGGCAGAAAAGTTCGGCGGTCATTTCCCTGCCGACCGGGAGGAACTTCTGAAACTGCCCGGCATCGGTCCCTATACCGCCTCAAGTCTTTGCGCTTTCGGATTCAATATGCCTGAGACCGTTATTGACGGCAACGTCATGCGGGTATTGGCACGGCGTTACGGCATTGAGGGGGAAGTCACCCGGGAAAAAATCGCGCCCTTTGCCGAAAAACTCACCCCCCCTGACCGGAGCGCAGATTACGCTTCAGCCATTATGGACCTTGGCGCAACGGTCTGTACGCCTCAGGCGCCCGCATGTGACCGTTGTCCCTGGTCTGCCGGGTGCATCGCCCGGGAACACCATTTGACAGAATGCATACCGCAGCTGAAAAAAAGTCAGAAAAAAAAGAAGCAGGGTGGCGTTTTTATTCTCCTTTCGCCTGAGGGGAAACTTTTTATCCGCAAACGCGGCGGCAGGGGATTGCTTTCAGGATTATGGGAACTCCCCTGGGATGAAGAGGGAGTGTTTCCCTTTGAAACCAAGTGGCAGGAGATGGCACTTTCTGTGCGCCATATCTTTACCCACATGGATCTTGAACTCAAGTTTTTCAAGGCAGTTCCCCCTTTTCCTGAGGCGTTCACCGCACAGGGCGTCTGGATCACCCCCGGCGAAACAGAGCTTTACGCCTTTTCCACATTGATGAAAAAGGTGTTGAAGAAACTTCTTCAAAGCTCCGGTTCGGGGATGAAGTGCGGCAGGGAGATCAGCTCTTTTACGGAGTGATCCTCATTGATTTGGATTTTTTCAAAAACAGTTCCGTCGGGCAGGATGGAGGAAACTGTGATACTGCCGTCTTCATGACACTCCGTCTTGAATCCGGAAAGCTGCGGAAAACCTTTTTTGTTGGGGCCGCAGCCGGTGAACACCGGGAAGATGTATTGTTCCCCTGACTTTCCCGGAGCGCGGGGCGGCGCAAAGGCAGCGATCTCAGCACTCAAAGGAAGGCTCCTCGTATAGATGTGAGTGTGTCCCGCAAACCACAGATGGACCTTGGAAAAAGGTTCTTTGCCGCAGAAAAACTCATCGGTCAGCTCCTGAAGAAAAGGGTACATGGTGGCGGCTTTGTCATAGTGTGAAAAAGGCGCTCCGTGTGCCATGACGATGCGGCGCCGGGCGTTCTGCCAATCGGGGGAGTTCACAGCAGTGCGGATAAAGGCTTTTTCCTCCTCTTTGAAAAGGTCGTCAAGATTATAGCGGCTGTAATATTTGCTTCTGGGATGATCGGAGGGACGGTTTTCCCAGGCATCCAGCACAAGAAATGCCGTATCCCCGTACCGGAACATGCCGTAAGTACGGTTACGGCTGTCGCCCCAGAAGTCGGCAAAAGCATCGGGTTCAGGGCCTCTGAGTTCATGGTTTCCTCTGAGCATGATCACGGTGTTTCCCGGGGAGGCGTGTTTCTGAATTGTGCCCACAAGATCTTTTTCCACGCGCAAATTTGAATAGCGGGAGTTTATATCGCCGCCGAAAACCAGAAAGTCACACTCTTTCCCCGCTGCCGCATCAAGGAGTCCTCCCAGAAGTCCGCGCTGGAGTTCCGGTTCAAATTGAGGATCGGCGGTAAAAAAGAAAGTGCAGGCCTTTTTGCTTTTGTCAGGGGGCGCAGTGAAGGAAAAAAGCCGGGTGCGCCTTTTTTTGTCAGGATCTTTGGGGTCGATCATGACTATGCGGTACTCATAAGAGGCTCCGGGAGTCAGGTTTTCAAGAAAGAATTTGTGGAGAGTCCTGCGGCGGATCAGTCCCGCCCGGTGATCCCAGAGAAGATTCCATTGAGTGCCCCCTTTTTCTCTGTACTCCATGCCGCATCCGATATTGCCCATGGTGCGG
>JAGBWB010000030.1 GCA_017629975.1 Lentisphaeria bacterium | reverse complement strand
ATCACCCGCCTGACTGATGCGGAAGGAGCGAAGTTGAAGAGTTCATCAAGACGCTTTTGTTCAGGATCGGAAAGTTTGCTTTTCAACTCTTTAATGTTTTCAATCCCCAAATTCTTTACCAGAGCAGTGCTGTTGCAGTTCGAGATCTGAAGCCGGCTGAGCAGTCCTCCCATGGAGTGGCCCACAAGCACCATTTTATCAAAGGCTTCAGTGGAGCGTTTCTGCTGCACAAGTTTTTCCCGCAGAGTTTTGAGTTCCCGGCGCAGATTGGCGGCGGAAACAAAAATGGGATTGCCGCTGGAATAGGCAAATCCGAGGAACTGATATTTATCCCGGATCACCGGATCATGGAGCAGAGTGTTGAGCATCTGGCTCCATGTTCTTGCGTCAGACATGAGGCCGTGAACAAAGACCACAGGGATCCTTTTGTCATCATAGGGTTCAAGATGATAGAGTCCTGTGATCCGCTCCGCCTCAGCGACTTTGACTGTTCTTTCAATAAAGTTCATATCCTGAGGCTTTCCCACGGCACGGGCAAGGGGAGTGGAAAAATCCCCGGCAAGAGGGAGTATGCGCTTGCCGAAAGCAACCTTGCCGGTAAAGCGCGAATAAATATAACGAAGCTCTCCTGTGATCGCTCCATTATCAGGATCTATCTCAAAACTGCCCGCAAGGGTCACTGCAATGGGAAGACCGGAAATCATCATTCCGCCCACATCCCGGACGCCCTCTTTCAGCTCTGCCACAAGGGGCACCCCCACGCCGGGAATCCGTGTATCGTGGGTCAACCCCCGGGTGCGGTAGTGGGCGCAGGGGGTGAAATCGGCGATCCACTGTTGATCCACGGGCAGTTCATAGACCGGTTTTCTGAAGCGTACCTGCCGTTCCCCCATCCCCGGCATGGGGAGTTCAAATCCGGATCTCCGTTCAAGGCCCTGCTTTTTCAGATAGAAAAAGAGTTCTGTCATGGCAAGGTTGTAGATCCGCATCATGCGGAGCCGCTGTTCGCAGTAAGGATCCCGGATATCGTCAAGCTGTTTCAGATAGAAATAAGACGAAACGGCGGAAGCCAGAAAGTAACGGCTGCTCAAATCGCTCTCTTTCCGGAACTTATAACCGGTTTGCAATGCGGCATCAGCAAGAGCAGCTATAAAGGCGGGGTGTTTTTCCTGTTTGTAAAGATTTTCCAGACGGATGAGGACTTCGCCGGGGGATTTTTCATAAAGCTCTGTGAGCATAAAATCCCTCAGCAAGTTTGCACTCTTGCTGCTCAAAACGCCGGCGGAGTAATCTGCGACGCCGTAACTGCGGCGCCGGTCTGGTGAGTTTTCCTCAACCCGGATCGGGGAGGCACATCCCCAGATCCAGAATAAAGCTGCGGCTGTAAAAAGAGCTGCGGCTCTGGGGAGCATTACTTATTTTCCCCCTTGCAGTTGAGTTTGTGCTGGTAATAGAGGCACAGCACCATATCTGTTGCCACCATAAGGGCATTGATCACATAGAGGGCAAAGACCCAGTCCATCTTGTGAATGATCTTGTGGATACATCCGGCGGCATAACCGACGATGATCAATGTAAGAAACAGATAGCTTTTGCCCGCGGGGTTCTTTGCCCGGATGGTTTTCACAATGGCAAAAGGCCAGCTGAAACCGAAACAGACCATCATAATAACTTCCCAGACACTGAAATTGAAACCCATTTTTTCTTCTCCTTTGAATTATGTAAATTTTTCAAGTTTTTCTTTATTACATACGCGTTGTTGAAAAAGCGCTTTACATACTATACTTCCGGAATGCTCTCAAATCAAGTCCTCAAGTGCAACACGCACCTGATGTGAATAATCTTTATGCCCCGTCAGCGCCTCAGGCTGCACCTTGAAAATCCTGCCGTTGACAGTGACACTGACACTTTGCTCCACATCAGCCATATCAGAACTCAGAAGCAGCGTAAAGAGTTTCACATTTTCAGCAGTTACTTCAAAACAGTTTCCGCCTTTGTTTTCGGCAATAAGTTTTGCCCCCTCATATTCGGCACGGTCAAGGGAGTAGCTCTGCTGACAGAACTCCTGAACGGTCCAGGCGATATTGGGCCCGTGGAGCAGGATCTTGTCAAGAGTCACTTTGCCGGGGGCAGTCTCATTGATCCGCAGCCAGCGCGAAGCGGTGTGGGGCGTCAATGTGGGATCCGCAGATCCTGCGGGCGAAACCACGGCACAGCGCTTTGCATAGGGATCGCGCTTGAACTGCATGGCGTAATTGATGAACCGGAAAAACGCCATCTGCGCCGGTTCCCAGCGCAATCCGTGGCCGCCGTCATGTTCATCGTAGACATGCGTCACCTTGTCTCTGACCATAAGTTCATGGGCGGCGCGGGCAAAGTCAACGCTGCACCAGTCGTGGTGGCGGGGTTCAACGTGGAACTCCTTGTAGTTGGCGGCGCAATCGTAGCGTCCGTGGAGGATATAGACGGGAGTCCCCAGAAAGGCTTTGAAGTCGGTTTCAAGCCACGCCCCCGCACTCAGAAGAATGCAGGAAAACCGGTCTGCCATCAGCGTTCCGTTGTGGTAGGCGCCGAAGCCCCCCATGGAGTGACCGCCGAAGATGATCCTCTCTTCATCCACATAAACTCTCTCTTTCACTGCGGCAAGAACGGCGTCAATGTACTCCACAGAGCCGGGATAGTTCCACCTCTTCCCGTCTCTGGCATAAGGGGCATACGGAGCGACAGTAACAAAGGGGGCATCTTTTATAAGGGGGTGGAGATAACCTGACTCCGGGTTGAGATACATCTTGAAAGGAGCTTCAGGAGGGGTGTTTTTATCTCCGCCGTGCATAAAAAAGAAAAGAGGCACGGACTTATCTGCGGAGTAACTTTCAGGTATGTAAAGATAAACGGGGTACTCCGGATACTCTTTCAGAAAGAAAGGCTCCTGAACGCCCGCTTTGAGCGGTTGGTAGTGTTGTTCCATAGATCTGCAAATTTCCTTTACTGTGCCGGTGGAGGCACTGCTGTTTTCTGTTCATTGTATAATGTACATCTTAAAGGGAGAGTTTTCAAGAAAAAGTATTGCAAATACCCCTTTGAAGTGCTATATTATACAGATACACCGCAAGGTTCAAAAAAAACTGAAAAACATAAACCTCTCAAAGCTATTTATACAAAGGCTTGAGAGGTTTTTTAAGTTATCGTAAAGCGACCTTAAAGATACTTTACCTTTGACTTTCAGTTTCTTTCAGACCGGAAAAAATATATATTT
>JAGBWB010000351.1 GCA_017629975.1 Lentisphaeria bacterium | reverse complement strand
TGAAAAGCGCCACCACACCCGCCAGTGTCAGGACAATGGAAATGACAAAGGCGAAACGGGGTCTATCAATGAAAAAACCGCTGATCATTTACTGCTTTCCCCCTGCCCTGGCAACTTTGGAAATTTTGAAATCGTGGAGCTGCACTTTGCACTTCGCTCCGGGACGCACATGCTGGAGCCCTGCATCAATGATCACGTCACCGGCCTTGATGCCGCTTTTCACAACGGCAAAATCTTTTCCCCGGTATTCAATGGTCACGTTGCGCCGTGAAACTTTCCCGTCGGGGGAGACGGCATAGAGATATTCCCCTGCCTGATCCACTGCCAGAGACTCCAAAGGAACGATGAGCCCTTTGGGAGCCTTGAGCAAAGTCATGCGGATCCTTCCGAACATGCCCGCCGTCAACGCACCTTTGGGGTTGGGAAACTCTGCCTGAATGAGGAAAGTTCCGGTGCCGGTATTGACTTTATTGTCCCAGAAAGAGACCTTTCCGGCATAGGGATAGACTTTTCCATCCTGGGTGATGAGTTCAAACTTGAAGTTGTCAATGGCATTTTTCTTCTGCTTGAGATTTCTGAGCAGCTGAAGTTCAGAAACCGAAAACTCCACCCGCATCACATCGTTTTTCACAATGGTGGCAAGAGTCCCGGAACCGGCATTGACCAGATTGCCTTCGCTGTAATTGCTCAAACCGATAACACCGTCAAAAGGAGCGGTGATACGGGTGTAGGAAAGATTTTTCCGGGCGATCTCAAGCTCTGCTTCGGCACTTTTTACATCGGCGTCGGCTTCAAGTTTGGAAGCTTCGACTTTGTCAAATGTCCTTTCGCTGACCGCCTTGGTGCTGAGAAGCTGACGCTGGCGCCTGTAGTCCGTATCAGCATTTTTCTGAGCGACCTGAGCGCGGGTCAGTTTTGCCTGGGCCGCTTTGACTTTTGCCTGATAGAGTTCGGGCTCTATCTCAAAAAGGAGTGCTCCTTTTTTGACACGGCTGCCTTCGTGAAAATACCGTTTTTTCAGGAATCCCTCCACCCGTGCCACCAGATTGACTTCATCACTTGCTTTGACTTCAGCGATGACCACCTGAGCCGGATTGTAAGGCAGGAGCGATACCTTTATTCCCTTTACTTCAGGCAGAGCAACGCTCTGGGGGGGCGCTTTGCGGTCACATCCGCAAAAGCCCAGCACCCCAAGCATAAGGAGAAAACAGCCCAATTTACGCATTGGCTGCCGCCTTTTCTGCCGCTCTGACGGCATTGTCCATAAGCATGGCGATGGTCATGGGGCCAACGCCGCCGGGGACGGGGGTAATGGCGCCCGCCACTTCAACGGCGGAGTCAAAGTCCACATCGCCCACCAGCTTGTTTTTGCCTTCGGCATCGGTGATGCGGTTGATACCCACATCAATGACGGCGGCGCCGGGTTTGATCATGTCGCCTGTGACGAAACAGGGTTTGCCGATGGCGGCGATAAGGATATCGGCATCGCGGGTAAAGCGGGCAAGATCGGGCGTTCCGGAGTGAACCACAGTCACAGTGGCGTTGGCGCCTTTGTTTTTCTGCATGAGCAGAGCGGCGAGAGGTTTGCCCACGATATTGGAGCGTCCCACCACAACGGCATGTTTTCCGGCGGGGTCGATTCCGGCGGCTTTGAGCAGTTCCATGACGCCTGCGGGGGTGCAGGGCAGGAAACCGTCGATGCGGCCTTCAAGGATCCTGCCCACGTTGCGGTCGCAGAAGCAGTCCACATCCTTGTCAGGGGAAATAGCGTCAATGATCTTTTCCTGATCCAGCTGTTTCGGCGGGGGGAACTGCACAAGAATGCCGTGGATGGCGGGATCCTGATTGAGTTCATCAATGGTTTTGAGCATGGTTTCCATGGTCACATCGGCGGGCAGGTCGATCCTGCGGGAGTCGATTCCCAGTTCGGCACACTTCTTGATCTTGTTGCGGACATAAACCTGAGAAGCGGGATCTTCACCGGCAAGGATCACAGCAAGTCCCACTGTGACGCCTCTGGCTTTCAATGCTTCAACACGCGCTTTCACTCCGGCAGTCACCTGGGCTGCCACGACTTTGCCGTCAATGATCTGAGCGGACATAATCCTCACCTCATTATTTGATATGGAATACCGATTGCAACATACATTTATACAATATACACCGGGAAGGTACATTTTGCAAGTAAAAAGAGCTTGTGAACAGTGCACTTGAAAAAACACTTTTCATGTGCTATATTATAACATTATGAAAACAAAACGTATAACAATTCTTTGCACGCTCGGCGTGCTGTTGGCAGCCGGAACCGGCGGATGCAACTCCACACCGCTCCGGATGGAGGAACGCGCCATGGTTCCTGTGAACCAGGCGGGGAAACAAATCATTACGCGCCGCGCCGCTGCGCTCCGGAAGGTTCTTGGTCCCATGAAGACCAGAGGCGCCGGAATCAATTTGAGCTCTTACAACCATCATGAGTTCCCTGCGCCTGAGATCATGAAACTTGTCAAAGAGCTGGGGTTCAACCGTATTTACTGCGGTATCTCTTCGGAGTCTGAACTTTCGGAAAAACTTGAACAGCTTCTTTCCGCCGCCGCTTCTGCAAAGATCCCGGTGGAACTGATGATCCGTCAGGGGGATTTCAAACGCCGTTTCAGAGGCAACGCTCTGGTGCGCTCTTTTCTGCCCCAGTTCCGTCAGCTGCCTGACCTTGCGGAAGAGATCGTAAACTTCAACACTTCACTCCCCGCCGGAGCGAAACTTGCGGGAGTCACAGTCCGTTTTGAACCCCATCTTTTCACCCATGCCAACGGTGCGGCAGAGATCCCGGGACTCTATTACCTCTGGAGCAGCAGCACCTTCGGGAAAGGCCTTGACAACGACAAACTCGTTGAACTTTCCATGGAACAGCTGAAAAAGATGAAAGCCAAGCTCAAAAACCTTCCTCTTTCAATTGAACTGCCTGACTTCTACCCCGCCTGGGTCAGAGAGGGGAAACTCTCAAAAGGCAGTGTCAGAGATCTTGCCGCCATCGGCAAGGTGATGCTCCAGTGCTCCGGAAATCAGCCCTCACAGCTGGTCACCCGGAGTGCGGCTGCCATGAAAGAGGGGAAAAATATGGTGGCAGTCATTCCGGTGGCTGGCCATACTTCGGTCAACTCGGGGGCGCTCCGCCGCCGGGATTGGAACGATCTGGTCAGAGCATTGGGATATTTTGTAAACTCAACTCGGAAACAGAACTGTTCCGGAGTCATCATCCGACCCCTTTCCGAATTGGGCTATATGCTCTTGGAACAGGATTGAGAGAAATTTTATGCGTTGTCCCAGATGCGGTGCCGACAACGACAAAGTCGTTGATTCACGCGGCAGCAAAGAGGAACCTGTGGTCCGCAGAAGACGTGAATGTCAGGAGTGCGGCGGCAGATTCACCACCATTGAGTCCATCGTCCCTGATGAATTGATCGTTATCAAACGCACCGGCGGCAGGGAGGAGTTCAACCCCGTAAAGCTGCGTACCGGACTCGCCCATGCCTGCTACCGGCGTCTTTCACAGGATCAGATCGAAGAATTGGTCCGCAAGATCACAAATTCACTTTTGAGAGACTTTGAAAAAGAGGTTTCAAGTGCTGAGATCGGGCGCCGGGTCATGACGCTTCTCAGAGAACTTGATCAGGTCGCTTACGTCCGTTTTGCCTCGGTGTACCGTCAGTTTGCCGATGTTGATGCCTTTATTGATGAGATCAAAACTTTGAAATGATGAAAAAAATCGTTCTGAACCGGGGGCGGGAAAAATCTCTGCTCCGCCGCCATCCCTGGATCTTTTCCGGAGCCGTAGAGCGTATTGAAGGCGCCCCTGCTGCCGGAGAAACGGTCATGGTCACTGCTCATGACGGCTCTTTTCTTGCCTGGGCAGGCTACTCACCGGCCTCGCAGATTACCGGCAAAGTCTGGTCCTTTGAGGAAAATGAACGCATAGATCAGAATTTTTTCAACAAAAGAGTCGCCGCCGCCGCTGCGCTGCGTTCAAAGCTCAAACTTGACGCTCCGGAGGGAGGATGCCGTCTGATTTTTTCTGAGGCCGATCAGCTCCCCGGTGTCATCGTTGACCGCTTCGGCTCTTTTCTCATACTCCAGCTGCTGACCGCAGGAGCTGAGTACAACCGGGAATTTATCGTTAATGCCCTCTGGGAGATCTGTCGTCCCCTGGGTATCCATGAGCGTTCAGATGTTTCGATCCGCCGCAAAGAACAGCTTCCCGGACGGACAGGTGTTGTCAAAGGAGCGGAACTCCCGGAAGAACTTATTGTCCGGGAAGAGGATATGACTTTTGCCGTTGACGGCAGAAAAGGACAGAAAACCGGATTTTACTTTGATCTGCGCTCAGCCAGAAAGAGTCTGCGTCCTTTCTGTTCAGATGCTGAAGTGCTCAACTGTTTCAGCTACACCGGCGCTTTTGCCGTTGCCGCCTTGAAATCAGGCGCGGCGCATGTCATCAATATGGACTCCTCCGCCCCTGCCCTCAAGCAGCTTGAGCGCAACATGGAACTCAACGGATTTTCCCCGCAGAAATGGGAAAACCGCTGCGGAGATGTTTTTACACTGCTGCGCGAACTGGATAAACAGAAGCGGCAATTTGACACGATAATACTTGATCCGCCGAAACTTATCGACTCCCAGCGGGCGGTCATGTCCGGCAGCCGGGCATATCAGGATCTGGCAAGACT
>JAGBWB010000350.1 GCA_017629975.1 Lentisphaeria bacterium | reverse complement strand
TGCTGTCGGCTCCATGATCGAGTTGAAAATATATCCCCTTGAAGCTCCATTTTCAAGGGGATTGGCTTTTTTTCCTGCGGATCAGAGACTCTTTTCCAATTCCTGTACTTTGCTGATGATAAAGGGACAGATATTGTTCTGATATTTGAATCTCAGGGGGTGCATGTAGCCGTAGATCTCATAAAATCCGAAAAGTTTTTCCGCAGTGCATGAGATCTCAGGATAGCGCAGACCGCTCTTTTCAGTAAAGAAATATTGTCCGCTGCCGTTGGCAAGAGTGACGACAAAGGGGAATTTGGCAGAAGCATTGTCAAGGATCTCCAGACCGGGTTCAACATAAAGTTCCCCGGGGATGAAGAAAAACTCAGCATCCCCCATGCGGATCACCTGAAGATCGTGCCATGCCCCCAGATCAAATCCTTTTTCCACCAGAAGCGCCATTTCATCAAGGCGCTGGGCGTTGATCCCCCAGTACTCCCTTTCCCGGTCGTTTCTGCCTCTGGCACGGAGCGAATCACCGTCCCGGCGCAGCTCTTCAGGGGTCTGGCGGCAGGTGGGGAACTCACAGGTCCGCATCACAAAAGAGATCTTCCCGGGAGCGGTAACAGTGCCGTTTTTCAGATCTGCGGCAAGATATTTCACATATTCAGCGGCAAGCATTCGCCCTGCTTCTTCATTTTTTTCTGCGGCGCAGTTGGTGCGTGCATTGATATCCCCTGCGGGTCCCTGAAGAAAGAGGGCGTACTCCGCGATGCCCTGCTCCCGGATCATTCTGTTGGCGGCGCCCATCCAGTCTGAGGAAACTTTCCGCGAAAGGGGGCCGTTATCGGCGATGCCGTGGGTGGCGTGGTTGTGGCAGATCAGTTTCACAGAGCCGTCAGGACGCTTGAAACACATCCAGCGGATGGCGGGGTCGGTCACGTTCCGATCCGGCTCCACCCGGTTGGTGCCGATGGCTTTTTCAAGAGGAGCGGCGCCCGCCTCAACGGTGGCGATCTCTTCTTCGTTTTCAAAGGCTTTGAGCGCAACAGAGAGCACAGCAGCTTTCCAGTGGGCGGCAAAATCCGCGTTCCGGATCCCTGAAGTGTCGGCGCTTTCTGAGCTGAGAGCGGGGCCGGAGTGGGTATGAGTGGCAACAAAGGCGATCCCCTCAGGATTCATACGCAGTTTGGTGGCGATCTGCGCCCGGAGTTCACGGGCGAACTGATCGTCGGTGGTACAGAGATCCGAATAGATGATAACAGCGCGTTTTTCGCCGTCAAAGAATGAAAACGCACGGCAGTAGAGGGGTTCATGGACGCCTGTGTTTCTGCGGCAGGCAAAGTGCCCGTAGCCGTAAAGTTCAGCAAACAGGGGGACTTCAAGCTGGATTTCAGCGCAACCGGTTTTGAACATTTTTATAACCTTTCTTCAGAAAAATCAAACAGTGTAAAATTTCATGACTTTATCAAGGGCTTCCGCCGTTTTGGAAATGATCTCTTCATCACTCAAAAGCAGGGCATTGTGGGTGATGAGGACCTTGTTATACATCACATCATCACAGACAGGTGTCTCCTTTTTGATGAAATCTTTGGCGGGTACGTTCCATGCGGGGAAACTGTAAAGAGGCGCTCCCCAGCCCTCGTGGAAGAGCACGCCTTCGGCATTGAGCGCCGCGTAGATATCCGCCCGGGTGACACCGGGTTTGAGGCAGTTGTCTTTCAGGAGGAAGGTGGGGAAGTAGTAGGCGCGTACATCATCGGCAAAGGCGCTCTGCTGCTGGATGATCCCGGGCGTATCTTTCAAAAGGGTGTTCAGCAGCTTCATACCGGCAATGCGTTTGGCCCGGAGTTCGCTTTCATGCTGAAGCTGGTCATAGATGACCACCGCCTGAAATTCGGTAAAACGGTACTGATGGCAGATGAATCCCTCTTTAAGGGGTTCTTTGGGGAAAAGCCGGGAGTTGCCGATGTGGCTGACCCGGAAGAGCTTGTCGCACAGCTCTTCAGAATTGGTGGTGCAGCATCCTCCTTCCCCCGCCGTCATCAGCTTGGAAAGCTGGAACGAGAAACTTCCCGCATCTCCGATGCTGCCCACACCTTTTCCGTGCTGTTTGGCGCCGTGGGCATGGGCGCAGTCCTCAATGACGGCAAGGTTGTACTTTTTGGCGACAGCCATGATGCGCTCCATATCCGCCACCGCAGAAAAGAGGTGGACAGGGATAATGGCACGGGTGCGGGGTGTAATTGCCTCTTCAATGCGGGCAGGATCAATGCACAAGGTTTCGGGGTCGATATCCACGATCACCGGGGTGGCGCCCACATAGAGGGGAGCTTCGGCGGTGGCGATCCATGAAACGCCGGGGACGATGACTTCGTCGCCGGGGCCGATGCCCAGGGCGAGCAGGGCGCACTCAAGGGTGACAGTGCCGTTGACCATCCAGACGGAGTAACGGGCATCCTGAAATGCAGCAAATTCGCTCATCAGTTTCTGTTCATAGGTTTTGCATCCGCCCCATGCGCCGGAGCGGTAGACCTCAAGAAGTTTTTCTTCAGTTTCAGGATAACGGGGGGGCCACTGAGGGATCAGATCCATCATTTTTTTATCGCCGAAAACCGGGGTGCCGCCGTTGATGGCAAGGGTGCTCATTTGTATAAAACTCCTTTTTTTGCTCTTTTGTGAAATTTAATCTCTTTTTATTATACAACCAAAAGTGCGATATGTAAATGATAAATTCAGTTAAAACTTAACAAAAAACGACATTTTCCTGAAAAAATCCATCTCTGCACTGGAAAAACCTCAAGGGGGTGCTATATTATTTTCAGGGGGAGCGTCATGAAAGACAACTACTTCAAAGATATACAATTCCGGGTCATAACCCATCGGTTCAAGATTTACAACGGCAGCAAAATCGCATGTTCAGAGACAAATTCTCTGGAATTTATCCGATCGGGGGAAATTTTTCTGGAAGATGAAAACGGCACGTTGAAAGCGCTCAAAGCGCCAGCCTTTTACTGGATCAGAACCGGGAAGAAATTCCGGTATGTATTCGCTCCCGATGCGCCGCGGGGAAGCATTACCGAGCACCTCTACCTGGACTTCACAGGTCCCCGCACCGACCGTATGATGGATGCCCTTGACGCCCTTTTTCCGTCAGGAGTCATCACTCCTGCCGATCCGGAAGAAATGGGAAAAATCTTTTTCCGTATCGTTAAACTTTACCGCAGCAGCAAAGAAAAACACCACGCCGAAATAGCGGCGCTGACCGAAATGGTTATGGCGCTTGCGGTCAATTCATCAAAAGTGGAGAAGTCCGGCTCAGGGAGCGACGCTCTGGAAGAGTGTGCTGAAATGTTCCGGAGAGAGCCTTTCAAAAAGTACGACTTCAAACTTCTTGCCGCCAAGGCGGGCTTTTCACAAGATCACTTCAGACGTCTTTTCCGTCAGCGGCACCAGATGACGCCCAAAGAATATCTGCTCCGCCAGCGGATGCTCCGCGCCGTTGAACTCCTTGAAAACACCAACATGCGTATCAAAGAGATCGTCTTCAGCTGCCGTTTTTCGTCGGATGTGGATTTTTCCCGGAGTTTCAAAAAATATTGCGGCCTTTCACCCAAAGCCTACCGGGAACAGTTCCGGAAAGAGAGAAACGCACAGAGAGGAAGTCTGGAAAATCAGCGCTGATGCAAAATCAACGCCCCCCGGGTGTGCTGCTTGAGCATCTTGCGGCACACCCAGAAAAGGATGATCCCGTTGATACCCCCGGTCAGGAGCCACGACACAGGGTAAGAGATGACAAGACTCCGCAGCGTATTCCAGTGGGGGAAGATCATGAAGACCCAGAAGATCCTCAATCCGCAGGCGCCGAGGATGGTGGTAAAGGTAGGCTTGACAGAGTGTCCCATGCCCCGCAGAGCTCCTGAAATGGCATCCATGATGCCGCAGAGGAAATAGCTGCTCATCATGATCACAAGGCGCTGCATGCCCCATCCGACGACCACAGGGTCGGGGTTGTAAAATCCCAGAAGAGTTCTGCCGAAAATCAGAAAGGTCCCCCCCGTGATCATCAGAAACGATGCCGTATACAACAGACAGACCAGCACACTGCGGACCACACGTTTATACTTTCTGCCCCCCAGATTCTGTCCGGTGAAACTCATGGCCGTCTGGTAGTAGGCGTTGCTTGGAACATTGATCAATCCCTCAAGACTCTGACAGGCGGCGTTTCCCGCCATGGCGGAGCTGCCCAGAGAGTTGACCGAAGATTGGATGAATATGTTGGAAACAGTATAGAGCGCCCCCTGAAATCCGGCGGGGATACCGATCCACAAGATCTCCTTCAGGGTTTCCCAGTGAAAACGGATCTTGTTGAACGAAAGACGCAAAGCGCCCTCCGTCCGGCAGAGCGCCCGGAGCACCAGCACAGCAGAAAGAACCGTTGATATCTTGGTGGCGATGGCGACGCCGGCGGCATCCAGCTTGAAGACGGAAACGAAAAAGAGATTCAGGAGCACATTGACCACTCCGGAAACGGTAATGTAAATAAAGGGGCGTTTGGTATCCCCCATGGCGCGGAGAATGGCGGCGCCGATCATGTAGAGCACCGCAAAAGGTATGCCGATGCTGTAAATCTGCAAATAGATGGTCGCCTTGTCTATAACGTCGGGGGGCGTTCCCATCCAGGTGAGAGCGGTCCGTGAGAAGAAGACGCCGAAGAGCATCAGCACGATACCGCCGTAGATCCCCAGAGCCACGGAAGAGTGGACCGTCAAAGCAACTTTTTTATCATCTTTCGCCCCGATGTACCGGGCGGCGATGGAGTTGACTCCGGCGCTGAATCCGGAAAAGAAGATGACAAATAAAATATACAAAGCCGACGTTGATCCCACAGCGGCGGTAGCGGCAGTTCTGACCTCATCTGAAGCGAACTGCCCCAGCACGATCAAATCTGACGCATGAAACAGCAGCGCCATAAGGTTGGTTCCCATCAGAGGGAGTGAAAAACGGAAGATCTGGCTGAAAAGGGAGCCATGACACATATCCATCCGGTATTTTTTGCTGTTCTGCATTGAAATAGACCTGTTTTAATTTTCAGACGCCGCTTAATATACAGTCAACCCGGCAATAAAACAATCCCGGAACTGAAAATTCAAGCATCTTTTTTCAGGAGTGCTCCCGGCAGATGCCGGTAAAAAGGTTGAGAGTGCCGGAGGGGCCGCAAGAACATTTGCAGACCGCTGTAAAAAAAGGAGCAGAGTTTGATGCTCTGCCCCTTTCCGGGTTTACCGATGCTTATTCAAAGACGGCCTCGCCGAAAGCCTCTCTGTCATGGAATCCGGCATTTTCCAGATTGGGTGACCAGAGAGAAAGTTCAGGGACCTCATTGCCGGAGCCGCCGATGATCCGGGATTCGCGCCCGATATTGAGAGTCCAGACGTTGCCCGGTTTGGGGGTGGGAACTTTGAGTTCGCTGAAAGGAACTGTAAAGAGAGAGTACCACTTGTCTCCCTCGCGGCGGCACGCATAGCTCCACTTGCCGTTCCAGGCAGTGTCATGCTTGTTGTAGAGAGGATGCAGGGGATCCGTGATGAATCCGAAAGCCTCGTCAAAGCGGGAGTCCTTTGCAGGCGTGTAGATCATGTGGTAGAAACTCTGGCGCATTCCCTGAGGATCAAGCAGGATCTCAATGCAGTCATTGCGCCAGCAGGGACCATCATTGCCGAGAGAGTGGAAAGTCTTTTTGGGATCAAGGTCGGAAACAATGCCGATGTAGAAATTTTTGTTATCATAGGCGGCTTTGAATCTGCTCTTTTCGCTGATGGCGCCCAGCTGGATCCCGCCCAGTTCCTCCCATTTGAGATCTTTCCAGATCCCCTTTTCAAAGTCGTTGAACTCAACAGCGCCTTTGACTTTTTTAACGGTCATGCGCTTTTTGATGGTTCCGGGGAGGATCTTTTTCTCTCTGAGCATTTTTGTATCCCAGTTGAAAGGCGCTCCCAGAGTGGAGGAACGGCCATTGCTCAGCAGCCATGCCTTTGTGGCACCGTCAAAGAAACGCAGGTCGGGGAAGTCATTGAATTTGCCAACTCTCCCTTTGGGGGCGGTCATCTTGTTGACCAGAGCGTTCCGGGCATCCAGAGCGGCGGCAAGGAGTTCAAAGGTCTGCCAGTTGGGGGCGGTCCGGTAGGCGCGGTACATCTGGATCACATCCACGATGGATTTCAGATATTCAAATTCGGCGCGCACCAGAGCAAGGCGTTTTTTCACCTTGGGCTGAACTGCCATCTTTTCAGCACGGGTAAGATTCTTGTTCAGATTATCCATGAGTTCAGGATTGTAAAGGGCGCCGAAGACATGGCGCTGGCTGGAAAGATACCGGGTTTCTTTGATCCAGGGCATCAGTTCAAGAGCATGGTGGAGTGCGTCAAAGAAACTCCGCATGGGGGCGGCACTTTCGTGATAGGCGCGCTCGTAAAACTCAAGGAGAAGTTTTTCGTAGTTGAGAGAGGGATTTTCCAGGAGTTTTCCGAAAATGTAGTAAACAGGTGCTTCAAGTCCGAAAAGTTCACCGAAACCGCAGCGGTAGATGCCTTTCACGCCGTTGGAAAGAAAGGTGTTGACCTGTTTGGCAATGTAAGAAGGAGGACACTTGGGAGTGTATCCTGTGATGTGGTAGTTGCCCCAGTTGTAGACGTAAACAAGGAATCCGCCGGGAACTTTGATCTTTTTCCAGTCGGCAAAGGTGGCTTCAGAGTATTTGCAGAGTTCGATCATGGTGTTGGCGGGGAACTCTTTGAAGCTCTTGGGAGGAGTAAAGTTGGGGGGATAGCAGATGATGACCACCTTTTTGCCGGGACGGTCGGTCAAAAGTCTTTCGGCAAGAGAACGGTGGAGGATCCAGATCTTTTCGCCGTAGTCATCGCCGGGGAGCCCGAAGGCTTTGCACTTTTCACAAAGACAGGCCGTAAATCCATCGGTCTGGGCAAGCTCCACAGCTTCAGCTCCCTCGTCGAGTTTTTTGAGCATCTCTTTGTAGATCAGCTCCTGGACCTGGGGATTGGAAATGCAAAGATGGTTGCCCAGAGCGGAACGTTTGCCGCTGCGCTCCACAAAGTATTCAGGATTGCTTTTGGCATACTTTTTCGCGGGAACGGCGTCATAGTAGGAGTGTCCGCCGTAAAGACGGAACTTGCCGTATCCGGGGTTGGCGTTGGAGTAATCATAGATGTAACCGTTGGCGCGTCCGCCGCCCATGATGATCCGGGGAGTGATGTAACGGGTCAGATTTTCAGGGATGGCAAGGAAATCAGCTTTCACAAAGTCGGTGCCGTTTTTCCCGGGGAGCAGGAATCTGCCGTTGAGATACTCCTCAACGAACTTGACGGTTCCGGTAATGGTTCCCAGCACGCAGTCGCTGTTGTGGCGGACTCTGCCCGCTTTACCAAAACGCTGCCGGTCGCTTCCGGCAATGAAGATATCGCCGCCCCGGGTGGCGATGACAGCGTTGAAGTTCTCAAATTTCAGAGGTTCAATGCCGATGCCGCGAATAGCTCTGGTGTTGCCCAGAAAGATGGTAGTGCCTTTGAAAGCACCGCTTTTGCCCTCGATCTCAACTTTGGCTTTGATGCCGAGAGTTTCTGCAAGTCCCTGCTGAATGACAGCGGCGGCATCTTTCAGGAACTTGTCAATGCCGGGATTGGCATGTTCAGCCGGAATGACGATCCGCACAGAACTTGTGGAACGCAGTTCAATGGGAGGGACGTTTTCAGGGACGCTCCTGCACCCGGAAAGCAGAAGTGCCGCGGTGCAGACCAACAGTAAGAAATGTTTCATCTCTTTTTCCTTTTATTTGATTCTTTGCAGGATTCAGAATTCCAGAGTGCCGATGCCGGTGTAACGGTGGCGCCAGTTGAGCAAATTGATATTGTATTCCCAGGTGTAGCAGTATTTTTTCACATGGTAGACAAAATCAATATGACGCTTTTCCCCTTTGGCGGCAGGTCCGCCGAAAAGAGCAAGGGGAATGGTGATTTGAGTCACAGGACTTTGACCGGGCGTGTTGATCCGTTTCATCATGACCTTGTATTTTGCGGCATCTTTCCAGCGGATATCCCAGGTATCGCTGTAATCATTGCCTGTCTGCGCCTTGGTACGCAGATGGATCCCGGCTCTGCCGCCCAGGGAGCTGCCCCAGATCCGGTAGCGGGGCATTTGGGCATTTTGCTGAACACGGACTTCAATGGTTCCTTTCCGGTACTCTTCGGGCATGTTGTCAAAGCGCATTTCAGCCACCAGATTTTCGCCCTCCACGCGGCATCTGACAAAGATGGGATGCTCCTTGACAAAGGTCACATCTTTGTTGCCGAAAATATCGATCATCTGCTGCCATGCAGGATCCCCTGCCTTCAGGACTCTGCCTGAGGGACGCATCTTTTTCTCAAGGAAGAACTCCACATCCCAGTTGAAAGGAGCTTTCAGGGGAGCTCCAAGTCTGCCGTTTTCCATGACCATTTCAACGGGGAAATGTCCGAGGGTAACAAAGCCGGACTGACTTTTCAGATAGCGCTTGCTGCCGGATTTGTATGTGGGCAGACTGAGAATGAATTTTTTACGGTCAACAATGAGATTGGCAAGAGTTTCAAACTCTTTCTGTCCGGGGTTGGCGTGGTAGTTGAAAAAGGCATTGCAGGCGCCGGCAGTCAGTTTCAGGTAGTTGAATTCAAGACGCGCCATTTTGAGAATATCTGCGCCTTTGCCCTTTCCGGCGCTCTTTTCGGCGTTGGCAAGAAGCGTTTCAAGTTCGCTGATGACCTTTTCAGGATAGCGGCGGTGGAGCAGCGCCACGTTGGGGGCGAAAACGCTTTTCTTCGCCTTCTGCGCCAGAGGATCGGTGTAGTCCTCGCCGGCGGCTTTCACTTTGTCGATCCGGGAGTAAAGGAGTGTGTAGAATTTTTCCATCCACGCCCCCGCTTCCGCGCCGAAACTCCGGGTGCAGAAAGTATTCAGGAATTTTTCAGGAGCTGTTTTATCCCCGGCAAAGGCGCGCAGATAATAGGTCACAACCGGTGAGTTGAGTCCGGGGAGTTCCGAAAGTCCGCAGAAATAGATGGCGTTGACATTGTATTTGCGGAAAAGCGCCGTCTGAGTCTGAGCCTGTTTCATGGAAAAGGTGGGGGTCAGTCCTTCGGTGTGATATTCGCCCCAGTTGTAGAGGTAGACATCAAAGCCCAGAGGCACATTGCATGCTTTCCACTGTTTGAGATAGGCTTCGTTGAGTCTCTGACCTGCGGCAAGGGTCACGGAAACATTTTTGGGGAATTTGGCATTTTTCGGAGGATAGACCGTGGGACCGTAAGCGATAATACGCACCGATTTGCCGGGACGGTCTTTGAGAAGACGCTGAGCCATATCCAGATGGAGTTTCCAGAGCGCTTCACCGGCGCCGGGTTTGAAGAAGCTCTTGCAGGGCACACATTCACAGACCCGGAATCCGTCGGTCTGGGCAAGCTGGCTCTCTTTGTAGCGGGGATCGGCAAGGGTATTGAGAACTTCCTGATAGATCAGTTTCTGCACTTCAGGATTGGAAAGGCAGTACTGGGGGATCCCCGGATAACCGTTGCGCTTGCCCCGGACGATGGCAAAGTATTCAAGATGGCTTTTCAGATATTTGGCGGGAGGAATGGCGGGAATATGGGAGTGTCCGCCGTGGCACTTGTACCAGGGGGCGGGCAGCATATCGTTTGCCATGGCGTAATACTGTTCCTGAGAGCGGCCGATGCCGAACATGGTGTAGGGAACAGCATCAACATTCAAATCAGCAGGGACTGTCATTTCAGGAACAGAGGGAACAAAGATGCCGTTTTTCCCCTGATAAAGGAAGTCCGCCCCGGCAAACTTTTTGGCGAACTCAAGCAGCGCCTTGACGGAACCCAGACGCAAGGTGTGATAACCGGAACGCTTTCCGGGGGTGGGGTCATTGTCATCTCCCAGCAGAAAGATATCTCCCTTATCCGCTTTCATACGGTATTCATTGAGCGCCCACTTTTTCTGCATTCCCCGTTTGGCGGCAGCGGCAGTATGTCCTACATAGATCGCTTTTTTGCCGGGTTTGACCTCCTTTTCGCTGACAAAGTGAACCATGACGCCGGTGCGTTTCCGGATCAGATCCCGGAGCAGCTGCGCCGCGTAGCGGTATTCACGCATAAGGTTGAGGGATGCTTTCTCAGGGAAAGCGATCACATAGTTGGTCTTGCCCTCTTTTACAATGGCAAGGTCGGCTCCCTGAAGCAGAGAAAGCCCCCATGCCGCCGTCAGAAGAAGCGTCAGAAAAAGTTTCATTTTTTATTTTCCCGGATTTATTGTTGTCTTTTTTTACGGACTTTATATATTATAGCACACTTCAAGGTCATTTGCAAGAAAAAAAGGAGAACATCCTTGCCTATGCCCTCCTTTTCAGGGAAATGAAACAAGATCCCTTTTTACAACAGTTTCTCAAGTCTGACATCCCAGAGTCTGTCCCATGATCCCGGCACCCGGAGAGGCGTTGCGATCATCATGACATACCAGGCGGATCTCTCGATCACCACACTCTGTTTCACATGGTGATTGCCCGGCGCCGGCAGATGATTGTAACTGAAAACCGCAGGACTTTTCACTCTGTATGAACGCAGTTTCATAATATCGCTGAAAGCCTCTTTATTCAGTTCAGGAACTTCGTAGAGCATGAAATTCATGGCGTTGACTCCCAGACGCCGGAATGAGAAGCGGTAGACACCCGCAGGCAGGAACATATACTGTCTGACTTCAGGGTACTTGCCGTCGCCGAATCCCAGATGGTTGGAACTGTATTTGGCTTTGACAAGTTTCCAGTGGTTCTTATAGGCGTCAGAAAGCACGTCGCCGATCTGTTCATAGAAGTACCAGTTTTCAAGTTTGGGGTGGGCGCCTTTCACTTTCGGATCACCGGGGATCCCTTTTTTGAAATCGCCATTTTGAATGTAGTTGGGAAGAGCCTTGCCGGAGCTTTCTCCAATAAGAATGGCAATGGGGAGAAGAGAGGGATATTTCTTGTACGCATTGCTCCAATACGCCTGCCGCTCCTTGCGTTTCATGGGGGGAGTAATGGATTTCTGATGATTCCGCAATGCCGTTTCAACAGAGTCCAGCACACAGGCGTTGACGGCGTTGCGGTAGAGTCCGTAGATGGGATTGACACGCTTACGGCGGTTTTTCCCGATGATGTAACGGTAAAGGCCGATATCATCTTTGCTGACAAGGTTTTTCCAGAGCTCCGCGAAGCGGGCATCCCGCGCCTGACACCGTTTGAAGATGGTATTGATCTCCTCAAGAGAAAGGGGGGATTTTTTTTGCAAGGTCAGGCAGTCAAGATAGTTTTCTGCCAGACAGCGGATGTAGGAGAAATAGTTTTTGACCACCATGAAACGTTTTTTCTGAAGAGGGGTCATGGAGGATTTTTCAGCCTGCTCAAGAGCCTTTTCCATGATTTCCACATCTCCGGGACGCAGACCGATGAACTTTTCAACGCCGTAGGATTGAACTCCCGGCTTTTTCCCGCCGTGGATCTTATATTCCCTGTTATAAACCGTTTCCCAAGTGTCATAATATCTCTTCACATGGGGCGCCGCTTCGGGGCCGTAGGCTTTGATGCAGTATTCTTCAAGGACTTTGGCAGGATCGCTTTTGAGATCCCAGAGCAGACGCCCGAGAATGTACTGTTTGGGAGCATTGGCGGCGGCGATGGTGTAGACTTCGCCGAAATACTCTCTGACGCCGATCTTGTGGAGTTCACGCAGATGTTTCGCCATGACCTGGGGATAATGGCGGGGCAGAGGATACCACTGGTCAAGCTGATGCTCCCAGTATCCCAGCTGTTTCATGCCTTTGGCGGCAAATTCCCGGATGGTATGTTCCCGGGTGCTCATGCCGATGAGGGCGGGGTGGATCTTTGCCCGCACAGGCGCCATGCTGGTGGCATCGCTGTAAAGCAGAATGATCCCTTTGACTTCCGGATTGATTTTCAATGCGGCATCAAGGATCTTTTCATAGAATGTAAAGTAACGGCTTGAGTAAAATCCTTTTGCCCTTTCAGCGGGGTCATCCCATGCGGTGCAGTTTTTGCATTCACAGTGGTTTCCGGCGCCGTCGTTGACAGAGAGCTGTACCGCATCGGAGCCGCCCTTTCCGTGATTTTTGAGGATGTGCTCCACAAAAAGTTTCTGCACATCAGGATTGCTGACGCAAGGCGCCCAGTCGCAGAGCTGTTTCCGGGGGTTGTTGTGCCGTTTGCCCCGGACGAGGGGAAAATATTCAGGATGTTTTTTGCCGTACTTTTTCGGATTGATGACCACTCCGAAAGTGTGCCATGAAATATTGCGGCGGCTTTCACCCAGATACATACGCGAAAGCTCTTTGTCGATGTAGGAGTTCATGGTCCACGCCCGGGTGTTGAAATCGGGACTTTCCTGAACGTTGATTTTTCCCGGCATCTGCCACTTGGAGTTGTCGGGGATCACCAGACCGAGTTCACCGGGGAGGACGATATCCACCCCCAGATATTTCCGCAGAAAAAAGTTTCCGGGGTAGCAATAGCCCCAGGCGTCCCGGCTCATAAGGAGACAGACATTCTTTTTCCCCTTGAAAGTGACCGGATAGCGGATGATAAAACTGTCTTTGGGTTTGCCGGAGAGCACCTTGCTGTACTCACCGCCTGCAACAGCTTCGCGGGTGATGAGAAAGATGGTCTGAGCATCGGCTTTTTCAAAGGGAACGACTTTGATTTCCTGCTTCAAAGTCTGGGAAAGGCGTTTGGCAAAGAGGGCAGCTGTGGCTTCAAGAGTCACCTCTTTACGCAAACGGGGTTCAGAAGAATCCTTGAGGAAACTCACCTGAAACTTTTCCGCTCCGGCAAGAGTGGTGCTCAAAAGCAGAAGTGCTGAGCAAAGCTGTATATAAACTTTCTTCATTTTTGTTCCTTTGGAATGAAATATTTCCCCTTGAGTTTCACGGTTTTTCAGCACTGGGGCTCCAGGTCAAGCCGTTGTACCGGACCTTGTCAGAGTCAGGATAGGCAGCGTATTTTATAAATTTTACATGACCGTCTGCATAGAGAAAGTTGGCGCCGCCGTTGTGCCGGGGAGGAACTGATTTGCCTTTGCCATCTTCAGTGTACTTGTCTTTATAAGTACAACGGTAGTCAATATTTCCCCAGCCGCAGTTGTCAGCCATATAAACAGTATATGCCGGACGTTTTACCCTGGCACTGTGGATCGTGTTTGCGGTGCCATCATGAAAATGGCGGTTGAATCCAATGGTGACATAAAGTTCCCCTTCAATCGCCGGACGGCATACCGTCATACCGTCACCGTCAGATTTGACAAAACAGGAGGGAGCCGCAGGTGCCGACGGACAGGCATACGCACTGACAACAAGTTTTTTCTTGTTGTAAAGATATATACTTGCGAAACGCTCATTACTCACTTTTTTGGGGGCATAGAGGAAAAAGGCACTGTAATGGAACCAGATATAAGGATCACCGGCAGCAAAACCTGCTTTACTGGTGTGACGGGGATAGTAGCCTTTATAGTCAGAGATGTACTGCTGAGTCATCTTGCCGATTTGAGAGAAGTTATTGAGACACTTGATCGACTTCCCCTTATCGCGTGCCTGCTGCAAAGCAGGCAGCAGCATGGCGGCAAGAATGGCGATAACTGCAATGACAACCAATAGTTCGATCAGTGTGAAGCTCCGGGGACAATGCGGATGTTTCTTTTTTATCATTTTTTATATTCTCCTGTCAGTTGATTTTTTTCAAATTTCATGCCTCGGGGAGTGCGCCGGGTTCCCGGAGCGGTGTTGAGAGAGGCAGAAGAAAGTCTTTCATCAGATATGTATTTACTTGATCTCCTCAATTCTGATACAGTCAAACCACGCTTCGCCGCCTGCATTCCAAATCCACAGACCGACAGAGGGCACTGTTTTTTTGTCAAACGCAGCAGGCGTGGTAAAGGTATGGACTTCACGGCTCCACTCTCTTGTGCCGTTGATCCGGTTTTTTGGGAAGGCAAATCCGTAATTGCTGCTGAAGTGGATATAGGCTCCGGCGCCGTATTTCCCCTTGAGATCCTTGCAGCGGAAAAAATAGGAAAGCTGATAGCGGGTCTTGGGTTTCAATCCTTTGAGGAACTGAATCGCATTCATGCTGTTGCCCTCTTTATTTTTGAAGTGAAGACTCTGACCGCCTGAAATAAAGAGCGTTTTGTCAAAAGTATGGGCGGATCCCCCTTTGGCGCCGCCGCGGCACCAGAGATGCCAGTTTTTGTTTCCGTCGGCAAAGGAGTCGTTCTGCACCAGATTTTTTGAGATGTTCTCTCTGGTCAGCACACCCCAGATCCGCAGATCATGAAATCCCTTTTCCGGCTTGGTAATGGGGTTCCAGTGATAATATTTGTGTTTGACGGTACCATCGGTCAATGCCCGGTTTCTGCCGAAATTCACCGGAATTTGTGATCTTTTGTCAAGTCCGGCAAATGAAACAGGCAGTGTCACAGAAAGTCCCCAGGAGTCCGCTTTTTTCCAGGCGGCGGTTTTGATCATGGGGGTGGGGAGAATGACCGATTTTGCACCGGGAGCATGTTTATACATGGTAACGAAGCCTGCGGCGTTGATGATGATCTGATAATAGTTTTTCCGGTCGCCGGAGGGGTTGAGGAAAAGTTCAATGGCGGAGTCCTCCCACAAATTCCGGTCGCCGTTCCGGGCGGCTTTGATCCTGATATTTTTCATGGCGGGTTCCTGACACTCAAAGAGGAAAGTCAACTCTTTTCCATTTTCCCGCACTTCAACAGAGGTCGCAACTTCATTTGGGGCGCCTGAAAGAGTTCTCAAATATCCTTTGGTATAGAGGGGAAGCTGCCAGAAATCAAGAGCTTTCTGGGCATTGTGGTACTTGTTAAAAGCCTCTTCAATGGGCCCCAGCATCTGTTTGCGGATAAATTCAATACGCTCCACAGCCCCCCGGTCGGCTCTTGCGGCGCTCCGGGCGGCGTCAAAAAGTTTCCGGAATGCGGCGATCTGCGCCGGGGAATAGATCTTTGTCCAGATCTCAAAGGCTTCAGGGACTTTGGTCACAGGACCGATGGAGGTCATTTCAACAGTTCCGAGAATCTTTTTTGTCCAGATATCTTCCAGAGTTTCATAGAACTTTTTCATCATGGGCGCACCTTTGCCGAACATGACCGAATAGTGCTCATCAAGGAGCTTTTCCGTATCAAGGGAGCTGCTCCACAGTTTTTTGGAAACGATGAAAAAGTTGAGATAGCCGAAGATAAAGTAATCGGTTTCAGCTTCAAAGAAACCGCCGTCAAAGTAGGGGGCGCTGCGGTCGATGAAGCGTCCCAGATGGCGGGGCATCATGGGGGGAATGCCGGGAATGTTTTTCCGCATGTGTTTGCCCTGAGCGTAGGTCCAGAGCATAACAGGGTGTCCCATTTTTTCCGCCCACACTTTCATCTTCTGAATGTCGTTTTTATCCTGCACGCCATCACCGCCCAGACCATTGACCGCCACCTGCACCTGGACATTGGGGGCGATCTTCCCGTTGGGCACGTTGTCATAAGGAGAGTATGCCATCTGATTGATAACGCAGTCAAAGCCCTCTTTGGCAAGTCTTTCAGCGATCTCGCTGGTGAAGCGCCACATGAAGTCGCTCACCGCCTGACGGTATTTGGGGTTGCTGTAAACCTCATCTCTGCCTCCGGGAGCGATCTTGCGGCATTTTTCACAGTTGCACCAGTACATCCAGTCCTGGGGCATGACGCAGAAATTTTTGCCGAAAGCAAGACTTTCTGACCAGTAATGTTTGCCTGTGACCTCCTGAGGTTTCGCCCCCTGAAAGTATCTTTTGGCATCCCGGAAGATCTGTTCCCGGACGCCGCTTGAGAAGCAGAGCTGCCCTTTGAATCCGGGACGCTCCCCTTCAATAAAACGCTTGCCGTTGGTTTGCAGGGCGAAAAATTCAGGGTTGGTTTTGCCGAAACGCCTGACTAAATCCAAACTGTTGAGTCCGTGGCAGAAAGGATAGGCGCTTTCGCTGTATCTCATGCGGAGCTGCTGCAGATTGAATCCGGCTCTGAAAGGAGTCGTTTCATCATACCAGCGGTAGAGGGGGCCGAAATACATGGTCCGCATCGCCCGGTCGGGGCGCTCAATGACGCGGAGCTTTTCAGGCAGAAAAATGCCTTTCTTTTCGGGAACGATGGTACCGTATCTGCCGGGAAAGTAAAAGCGGACTCCGGCAAAGCGCTCCAGAAAGTCATAGACGGCGCTCAGAGTTCCCCGTTTGTGGTAGATGTAGATCCGTTTCAGAGGATCCTGTTTCGGATCATCTGCACCTGCCAGATAAAGAGTGTTTCCCCGGCGCACCATATAGTAGCCTTCGGGGGGGAGTTTCTTCACATCAAGTCCGGCGCTCTGCAAAGAAGTGCAATCCCCCAGAATGATGGAAAACCGTTTGCCTCCGGAGGGGCGTTTCACCACAGGGATCTTTTCCCCTGTGACCGTTGAAAGCATCTGCTGAAGTTCCGCGGCAGCGGTACGCACCACGGGGACGGCTTGGGAAACCACGATCTCAATATCTCTGATCTGTTGATTTTTTCCTGAAATTTCAGTAATTCTGGGCGCTTTGGCGGCGCTCAGAACGATACAGGCAAAAAAGAGAAAAATGAAAAGCCGGATTTTGAACATGATTGAAAACCTTCCTTTGTGCAGAGTTTATATTTTTTTCAGAATGAGGCTTTTGAACTTTTCGCCCCGTTCCTGATAATTTTTGAACATATCCATACTGGCGCACCCCGGCGAAAGCAGCACGGAATCCCCATTGCAGGCGGCGTGAAGAGCTGTGTCAACAGCATGCTCAAAGTCGGTGCCGCAATCCCGGAGGGGGACTCCCGCCTTGCGGAAGACCCGGGCGATGGGTTCCCGGCACTGACCGCAGAGGACCGCCATCCGCACCCGGTGGGCAACGGTGGAAAGGATCGAAAAATCCATTCCCTTGTCAAGACCTCCTGCCAGCAGAACCACTTTTCCGGGGACCGCGTTCACCGCCGCCGCCACTGCCGCAGGATTGGTTCCTTTGGAGTCGTCGTAAAAGCGTTTGCCCTGAGCTTCGTGAAAGAGTTCGATCCGGTGTTTTCCGCACCGGAACTTTTTCACCGCCTCAGGGAGCTGAGAGAGCTTTTCGGGGGCAAGGCGCAGAAAAAGCTCTGCCGCCGCCGCCAGATTTTCCCGGTTGTGGGGCGCTGAAAGGGCGGTTTGCGTCACATCAAGGAGCGCTTTGCCGTCAATGCAGAGCATATCATTTTCATAAGTGACCCGCCGTGGGGCATTGGCAAAAGAAAGTCCGTAGATTTGATTTCCGGCAGGGACACGGTCAAAAATTTTCTTCTTGACGGCGCAGTATTCCTCAAATCCTCCGGCGTAGCGGTCTTCGTGATCGGACTCCAGATTGAGGAGCGCCGCGCAGCAGGGAGCGAAAGTTTCAACCAGCTCCAGCTGAAAAGAGCTGACCTCAACCACGGCGATATCAGGTTGATTTTCCTGTGCGGCAACTTCAGAAAGGGGCAATCCGATATTGCCCGCGCCCACGGCGTTGAACCCTGCTTCATTGAGAAGAAAGACGGTCAGTTCAGTGGTTGTGGTCTTGCCGTTGGTTCCGGTAATGGCGGCAACACGGCCTTTGAAGTGGCGGAACCCGTACTCCATCTCACTGATGAACTCTTTTCCGGATCCCTGCGCCGCCTTGTAAAGCTGCGAACGCAAAGGATGCACCCCCGGACTGGTGACGATCATCCGGGCATCAGCAGGGAAAGGGGCATCATCCCCGTCATTGAGGATAAAAGGTGATGCCCCCATTTTCTCTGCAAGCAGAGCGGCGGCTTTTCCGGAAACGCCGCCGCCGAGGATAAGGATCTTTTCTTTCATCAGCGTTTACGCAGTTCGTTGCGTTTGATCTTGCCGCTGATGGTCTTGGGCATGGCGTCAATGAACTCCACGGCACGGGGATATTTGTAGGGAGCAGTATGCTTTTTCACATACTCCTGGATCTCTTTGACAAGTGCCTCTGAGGGTTCTTTGCCGGGAGTCAGCACGATATAGGCCTTGACCAGCTGTCCGCGGACCTCATCAGGGACACCCACCACAGCGCATTCAAGGACATAGGGCAGCTCCATCAGGACGCTTTCAACCTCAAAAGGACCGATACGGTAGCCTGAAGATTTGATAAGATCATCGGTTCTGCCCACATACCAGAAGTAGCCGTCTTCATCTTTCCATGCGGTATCGCCGGTGTGATAGAGGCCGTCATACCAGCTTTCATTGGTCTGTTCATCGTTGCGGTAGTAGCGTGAGAACATGCCGCAGGTCTGATCTCTTTCGGTGCGGATACAGATTTCGCCCACTTCGCCCACTTCAACAGGTTTGCAGTCGGGATCGACCAGTTCCACCTTGTAGGCGGGACTGGGTTTGCCCATGGAACCGGGTTTGGGAGTCATGCCCACCAGGTTGCCGATGGTCATGGTGGTTTCGGTCTGTCCGAATCCCTCCATCAGCTTGATGCCGGTGGCGTTGTAGAACTGGTTGAAAACCTCAGGATTGAGGGCTTCGCCTGCGATATTGGCATACTTCAAGCTGGAAAGATCATACTTTGAAAGATCTTCGCGGATGAAGAAACGGTACATGGTGGGCGGCGCGCAAAATGTGGTGATCTGGTACTCTTTGAAAAGTGTCAGGATATCTGCCGCATCAAAGCGGTCAAAGTCATAGGCAAGAACAGTGCTTTCGCAGAGCCACTGTCCGTAGATCTTTCCCCAGAGAGCTTTGCCCCAGCCCGTATCGCTGATGGTCAGATGGACGCCGCCGGGCTGGATGTTGTGCCACCAGCGGGCAGTGATGATATGCCCCAGAGGATAGGTGAAGTTATGCTCCACCATCTTGGGATAGCCGGAGGTTCCGGAGCTGAAGAACATGATAGAGGGATCCGTGACCTTCAAATCGGCAGGTCTTTCAAAGAAGCTGCTGAAACGCTTGACTTCACCGTCAAAGTCAAGCCATCCCTCTCTGGGCTGATTGACCATGAACTTGTACTTGAAGTCAGGACACTCCTTTGCGGCGATGTCCACAAAGTCGGCGCATCCGTCATCAGGTGTGCAGACGATACCGACGATGCCCCCCTGCTGGAAGCGGTAGACATAATCCTTGACCTGAAGCTGGTTTGAGGCGGGAACCGCCACTGCTCCGATGCGGTGGAGCGCATTGAGCACCACCCAGAACTGATAGTGGCGTTTCAGAACCAGCATCACCCGGTCGCCCTTGCGGATCCCGACGGAACTGAAATAGTTGGCGGCCTGAGCAGAACGCCTCGCCAGCTCGGCAAAAGAGAAGCGGGCGGCATTGCGGTTCTTGTCAACATAAAGCAAGCCCGTATGATCGGGATTCTTTTCAGCCAGCACATCAAGAACATCAAAGGCGAAGTTGAAGTTGTCAGGGTAGTGGAACTTCACATCGGTAAGCATTCCCTCGGAGTCAAGGGTCTCGCTCATGAATCTGTGGTAGACAAGTTCATCTGTCACCGAAGGGGCAACAGCGTTGGAGGCATACTTCAATTCAGGCGCAGTTCCCTCAGAGCGGATCACCACCGCCAGAAACTGACACTCCTCATCCCCCACCGCGATCATGCCGTGAGGCCGGGAGGAGTCATACTGGATACTGTCGCCGGGGCCCAGATATTCGATTTTATCCTCAAGCTGGACTTTGAGTCTGCCCTTGAGAATATAGTCGAACTCCTGCCCTTCATGGGTGGAAAGATGGATGGTGCAGTTCTCCTCCTGGGGAGGTGCTGTCACCAGAAAGGGGTCTGCCTGACGGTCTTTGAGCAGGGGGGAAAGGTGAAGATATTCAAAACCGGCGCGTCTGCGGATGGGCATACCGCCCTCTTCGGCGTGGGTCACATTGTAAAAGCTCAGTTTCGGGGTGTCGCCTGTGACCAGATCGCTCATATCCACGCCCAGTTTCTCGGCGCAGCGGTAAATGAAGGTAAAGGAGCTGTCGATCTCTCCGGCTTCGTGAGCGATGTATTCAGCCTCGGTGACTCCCGTGATCCGTGCCATTTCTGCAACTGATACATCCATGATGGTGCGAAGTTCGCCCAACCGTTTACCCATTTGCTTGAGTTCGTTATCCATTTTTCTTAACTCCTTTGGCTCTTATTTATCCCCGGACCTCCCCCAAGAGTACCGCCGGGAACTTTATGCGTTTTTCAGTTGAATCTGCGGATCACCTTGATGATGTCGTGTTTCCGGGTATTTTTTTCCAACCCCATGAACATGAATGAACCGTGGACCTCAACGGGATAAGGGATGCCGTTGATGTAGACCCTGCCGGTGCGTTCACGTTTGCGGATCCGCTCCGTCTGCACTTTGGAAGTGCGGTCGTATTTATAGACGCCGATTTCAGAATTGCCCACCATGACGGCAGCACCTGAAGTCGCTTTGAAGGGAGCTCCGGGAAGATCCCGCACAGATGAGACCGGGATTCCTGACTCCTGAAGGCGCGATGCAAAATCTCTGGGATTCAGATAATTGTTGTCAGCAGAGAAACAACCGCAAAGGGCAACAGCTGTCAGACAAAAAAGTGAACCAAGGATCAAAGTTCTCATCTCTCCCTCCTTAATGTATAAATAAAAAATACTTCTTATAATATAATTCCACAGGAGCTAAATTGCAATATCCCTTCCTCTTCTTCAAATAAAAAAATCCTTCTTTCAGACCATCCGGCTTTTTCTGAACTCTCCCGGTGTCATGCCGCACATTCTTTTGAAAAAGCGCGAAAACTCAGACGCCCCCTCAAAGCCCACTTCAGCGGCAATGAGTTTGACGCTCTTTTCCCCGGAAGCAAGAAGTTCCTTGGCAAGACGCAGACGGCAGCGCGCCACAAAGGCATGGGGCGGAACCGATGCCGCCGCAGTAAAAAGACGGTTCCAGTGGCGCAGAGTTATGCCGCATCTGACGGCTTCGCTTTTGAAATCCCATTTGCGCCCCGGGTCTCTGGTAATGGACTCCATGGTCTGCTCAATGCGGGGGAGTCTCCCCGAACCGGGGTAGCGGAGCGACCGTTCAAGAAGCGCGGCAAACTGCTCCAGACACAACGCGGATTCTATTTGAGCAAGAGGCGGCGGCGCCATGAAAAGCTGACGCATTTCACTCAGCAGTGCCAGAAAAGGCGCAGGATCAGCAACAAAAAAGTAACGGCATTCCTTTCCGGCTCCGAAAGAGTCAAAAAAACGCTTTGCCCTTACGCCTGTGATCTCAATATAGAAGTTGTCCCGGCAGCTCCGGGGCGGGGAGTTCCAGCCGTTAGGGGTCAGGATCCCCCGGGGGGTCAGGTAGACCATGGGACGGGATTCTACTGTTTCACCCAGCAAAATCTCGCCGCAAATCACCCCCAGATAGTAGTGGGGTGTCAAAATCATTTCTGTTTCTGAAGCGCCGTAGTTTCTGACCTGGGTCACATTCAACAGCTGAAAATCATCAAAATATCCCATAAAAGTCCCCCTTTTTTCAGGATTTCAAAGAGCGTGTCCTTTTATGCTGCAAGATGTCCTTTTGAGCATATTTTATTTTGTTCTTCTCCATAGTATAATATACAAGACAAAAGCCTTTAATGCAAATAAACCAGGGAGGAAATATGCTTGAGATCACCAATTTGCGCGACGGAGCGGTCCTGAACCGTTACAGCGGCACAGAGACAGACGATTATCTTGAAATAAAAATTGAAGGAGTTGCCGATCCTCAGGCGGCCGTCACTGTCAACGGAGTCCCTGCCGCCCGGCGTGACCGTCTCTTTTCCGCCGTGGTGCGCCTGACAGAAAGAGTCAACAAGATCACTGCCGCTGCCGATGATTACTACGGCGAAAAGAGTCTTACCATCACCGTTCTGTGGGATAAAAAATCTTTCAAGCGCTGCCACTTTTTCTTTGATGACTGCTGCTTTTTCCTCCGTGACATCACACAGCAGAAGCCTGCTTCCATCTTTGACACCATGTTTCTCGGACGTTTGAAAAAGATCCATGAAAAATACAACTCCAAGTTCCTGCTGAATCTCTTTTACACCGATGACCACCACAAGGACTTCACCCTTGCGGACATGCCGGCAGATTATAAAGAGGAGTTTCAAGCCAATAAAGAGTGGCTTCAGCTTTCGTTCCACGCCAGAAGCGAATTCCCCGACCGTCCCTATCAGCACGCCGACAGCGCTAAACTTGCTGCCGACTTTGATGAAGTTTACAGCGAAATCTGCCGTTTCGCGGGGCCTGAGTGTTTCACGCCTCCCATGGTGCTTCACTGGGCGATGACCAATCCTGAAAATTTCCACGTTCTCAAAGAACGGGGCACCAAGTGCCTTTCAGGCGGATACCTGGGGTGCGTCGTCAGCGTTTCTGAAAAATCCCACGCCGTCGCCGTCACCGATGTGGGGTATCACTATGAACAGGATGTGGCACATTACCTCATTGATTGCGGCCCTGTTATGTATGACCGCAAATATGATATCGTCCTCGGTACCGGGATGGTTTGCTGCAATTACGATGATATCGCCACTTTGCAGAAGAAGTTTGCCGCTCTCCCCCCTGAACAGGATATCATCAGTCTGATGAGCCACGAACAGTACAGTTTTCCCGACTACTTTAACTACATCCCCGACCATCTGGACCGGGTGGAGGAAGCCTGCCGTCTGGCGTATGAAAATAAATTCACCCCCGCCTGGTTTTCAAAGGGAATCTGGGGCAATGAATGCTGGGATAAATAAAAAACAAATAAATCCAAGGAGAAAAAAATGCTTGAAATCACCAATTTTCGCGATGGTGCGGTGCTGACCCGTCACCATGGTATTGAAACAGAAGATTAT
>JAGBWB010000349.1 GCA_017629975.1 Lentisphaeria bacterium | reverse complement strand
ATTGCCTATTTCCGTCACGCCTTCGGGGATGGTGACGCTGGTCAAACTGCTGCAGTATGAGAAAGCACCATAGCCTATTTCCGTCACGCCTTCGGGAATGGTGACGCTGGTCAAACTGCTGCAACCATAGAAAGCATCATAGCCTATTTCCGTCACGCCTTCAGGAATCACGGCTTCTTGAAGTTCCTTATTATCACAGCGTAAAAGCACAGTTTTATCATCGCTGAATTTCAAACCTTGTTTTCGAGCATCAAGCCAAATTTGAGCTTTACGGCGGGCTTCTGCTTCTGAAATAAGCGGCCTTGCAATCTGCGATGCCTGAGCAAGATAACTTGCGGCATTTTCCCAATCTTTGCGTTGATCGGCAAGTCCAGCAATATCTCTGTTTCTCTGGTATTCAGCATTGGAATTCAAGTCTATGCCAAGCTCACGGGCTTTCGCCTCAAGATTCTTAGCTTCGAGCAGAAGTTCGAGCAGTAATTTTCTGGCATCATCAGAAACAGCCGCCTGAGCTTGAGGGTGCGGCTGAGAATGAGGCTCAGACCAGTGCGGAAAAAGAGGCAAGGGCCTGCCGGAAAAGTCTGTAAGTGTTGCCCGCTGCTGATCGGGATGAACGAGTTCCCTCAGCTTATTCGTTACTGATCCAAAAAAAGTGTCAAAGCTGCAAACCGTTTTCTGCTGTACTGCATCAAGCAAAGCAAGGGAAAAGAAACCATGTCTGCGCTTTTGATCTTCATAGGCCTGCTGTCCCGCACCGCAGGAACGCAGGATGACTGGCGGGATGTAACCGCCATGGTCATTTTCAGCCACAAGCTCAATACCTCTGCCGGTAAAACCAACACCTCCTCTTGCTCCGGCAAGAATGGTGCTCCGGCAGCAGTCAAGAACGAAAAGACGGTGTACGCCTGTTTTACAGCCAAACTCACTGAGGCGGCGAACGGCGGCAAGAGGAACAGCATCTCCGCCGGCATTGATATCCAAAGTGACCCTGGTTGCCCCGTGACACAGCAGATAATGATTGTCACCGATCTCATGGCCGTGCCCTGAAAAATAGAAAAGGAACAAGTCCCCGGAGCGCAGCTGCTGGCAGATCTCTTCGATTTTCCCGGTCACATTGTTAAGAATAACCTCTTCATCACAAAGAAGATGCGTTTCAAATCCATTTTCATCAAGCATCTCTTTGACAGCTCCGGCATCATTGCCGGCACACTGCAGATCCTGGATGCCGGAGTCACTGTATTTGTTTATCCCCAGCAGTAAAGCAACCCGTTTCATTCTTTCCGTCCTTGTTTCACAAAAGTCATTCCGATAAATTTTTGATGCACGTTTGTTTAATGATTCCTTCCGCCGCCATTCAGCTGGAAAAACAAAAACGTCACCTCATCTATAATTTCAAGAAGGTATTTCCCACTGTTTCTTACAGGAAAATTTCAACAATTCGGCAACAATCTGAGAACACCTGTTAAAATATAGCATTTAATTAAAAATATTTCAAGGAATGTAAATTGCTTTCTCAAATTTCCGTCAAGATCCCTCTTTCGGTGATGAATCCGGTAATAAGTTCACGGGGCGTCACATCAAAGGCGGGATTGTAGACTTTTGCGCCGTCGCAGTGAAATATCTCTTCAGCGCTGCGCTGCTCAATGGGGATCGCCGCCCCATCAGGAATGGAACGGTCAATGGTGGAAAAAGGCAGCGCCACATAAAAGGGGACCTTGTGATACTTGGCGGCAATGGCAAGCTGATAGGTTCCGATCTTATTGGCGGTATCTCCGTTGGCGGCGACACGGTCGGCGCCCACGATCACAACGCCCACTTTTCCTTCGCGCATGACCTGGGACGCCATGGAGTCGCAAATGGTGGTCACATCCACACCGGACACCGCCAGTTCCCATGCCGTCAGACGCGCCCCCTGGAGCAGCGGACGGGTCTCATCAGAGAAAACTTTTACCTGGATCCCCTGTTCCATGGCGGCATAGATGGGGGCAAGTGCCGTACCGATCCCTGCTGTGGCAAGGGCTCCTGCATTGCAATGGGTCAGGACGCCCATGCCGGGCTTGAGGAGCGCGGCACCGGCTTTGCCGATGGCGGCGCAGAGCCGGATATCTTCTGCGGTGATGGCCAGAGCTTCATCAAGAAGCTGCTGGTTCATCAGCTGTATGCTGTCACCTTTCACTGCTCCGACGCACCGTTTCAGCGCCCATGAAAGATTCACCGCCGTGGGACGGGAAGAATCCAGAAAGGCGGCACACTCCCTGATTTTAAGCAAATGCTCATCAGGGGAGGCACTCCCGAAACGCTGGGCACAAACGGCAAGTCCGATGGCGGCGGAACAACCGATGGCAGGCGCTCCACGCACCCGGAGCTGTTTGATGGCTTCGTAAACGGCTTCCGGGGTTTCCAATTTCAACCTTTTCTGTTCGCAGGGGAGCAGAGTCTGGTCAATAATATCAAGAAATCCGGGAGTGCCGGCACTGACGCCGGGGGCAAGATGCATATTGCCTGCGGCATCCTGATAAGACAAAGTAACAGGGATACTCATAAAAAAAACTCCTTGAATGTTTACGGATAAAATACATTGATAATGCTTTTTTTGCAAGTCCAGCTTGAAAAAAAGAACTTTCAGTGTTACATTAAGCGACAAATATTTACTCGGAGTTTACAAACCCATGGAAAAAAGAATGCACAACGCCCTTGCCTTTCTGAAAAAGGCTGTCGGGGACTTTATTCCGGAAATCGCCATCGTTCCCGGTTCCGGATGGGAAGAAATCGTCAGCATCTTTGAAAATCCCAGGTGTGTTGAATACGCCGACATTCCGGAGTTCCCTCAGGCAACTTTCCACAAAGGACGCTTTGTCTTCGGAACTCTTGCCGGCGTCAAGGTGGTTTCTGCGGGAAGACTCCACTACTATGAGGGGATCCCTGTGGAGGAAACCGTCATGCCTTTGCGTGTACTGCGTCTTCTGGGGGTGAAAAAAGTGATTCTGACCAATGCCTCAGGGGGTATCAATCCCTCTTTCACCCCCGGCAGTTTCATGGTCATTGAAGACCACATCAAATTCGGCGTGCCCTCCCCTCTCCGGGGGAAGAACCCGGATTTTCTGGGAGTCCGTTTTCCTGACATGAGTCAGGTGTACTCCAAACGCATTCAGACCGCACTCTTCCGGGCAGGCGAAAAGGCTGGAGTCCCCTTGCACAAAGGTGTCTATCTGCAAACCGCAGGTCCACAGTTTGAAACACCGGCAGAGATCCGTCTCATGAAGCTCCTGGGAGCTGATGCGGTGGGGATGTCCACAGTTCCTGAAGCCATCGCAGCCGTCCACTGCGGCATGGAAACAGGGGGCATCGCCTGCATTTCAAATATGGCAGCCGGAATTTCTGAAACGCCTCTTTCGGTGGAAGATATCACCAATACGGCAGCACGTTCTGTCCCCCTCATGAAAGCGCTTTTGAAAGAAGCGGTCATTGAAATATCAAATTTGTAAGGATCAAGGATTTTATGATCACCTCAACCTGTCTGGCAGCCGGCGAACTTGAATTTATCACCAAGATGGTGGAAAATGCCCTCTATCTTCTTGCTTTGCTCAATCCCGTCAGTAAAGTCATGTTTCTTTCATCCTACGATCCTCCGCTGGGACGGCGTCATATCTTTGAACTGGCGTGGAAATCTTCACTTGCGGCATTGATCATCCTCATCCTGCTTGCAGGTGCCGGTGATCTGCTTCTGACCCGGATCTTCAGAGTGGAACTCTACTCTCTGCGTATGACAGGGGGTCTCATTGTTTTCATGATCGGCTGGAGTGCCGTCCGCGAAGGCAGGTTCCACCCCAAATCAGAATCCCCCGGAATGCCTGAAAACTTTACCGATATCTCCCTTGTGCCCCTTGCGGCTCCTCTGATCGCAGGTCCCGGAACCATTGCCGCCGCCATCTCAGGAACGGCGGAGCATGGTCTTCTCAGCACTTCACTTGCGCTCTCTCTTGCTATCGGAATCAACTTCATTATCATGCTTTTCTCACCTGCCATCAACCGTTTTCTGGGCAGAGTTCATGCTCTGGGGCCGCTGATCCGTCTGACGGGACTCATCATTGCCGCCGTTGCGGTGCAGATGATCATCACCGGATTGAAAGAGTGCATCGGCTGAAAAAGAAAGGTTTTTCCTCAAAAAGAGCTTGAAAAAACTCTATTCAGGAGTTATAATACTCTCAGGATGCCCCTGCGGCGTAATATACAACAATCCTGAAATGAGGTATTCTTATGGCAAATTGTTTCTTCCACGGTGAAAAAGAAGCTGCTGCACGCTGTGCCGTCTGCGGCAGAAGTGTCTGTGAAGAGTGTGTAAAAAGAGAGGGGAGTTACACTTTCTGTTCCCCTGAATGCCGGGAAAAAGGGGCAGCCATGCTGGGACGCTCTGAAGATGTGCTGGCAGAAAAGAAAAAGACAAACTCTTCCACACTGGTGCGGAAACTGATCTACTTTTTCGTTCTTCTTGCGGCGATTGCGGCGGCGTATCACTTTTACGCCAACAACAAAAAAGCTGTAAACAGCAAAATCAACTCCTCTGTAACAAGCATCAAAAAAGAGACCTCAAAAGTCATTAAAGAGAGTAAAAAGGCCATTCCCAAAAGTTCTCAGATGAAACGCCAGAAAGAAAATCTGGTCAAATAAGTTTCTGCTGACATTATAAAAAGCCCCCGGCGGAGAAGAAAAATTTCCGTACCGGGGGATTTTTATGGAATTTGAAAAGACTTATTTTCCGGTCTTTTCTTTGAGCAGAGCCAGAAACTCTTTTTCAAGGATATCCGCCATGCGGCGCCATGCAAAGCGCTCAATGACAAGATTTCTGCCGTTTTCACCCATTTTCTGACGCAGAGCGGCATCACTGAGAAGTTCGCTGCTGTGTTTAACCACTGCATCCACATCCTGCGGAGCGGTCACATAACCGGTTTCCCCGTTCAGCACAACTTCAGGAGTACCATCCAACTTGTATCCGATGGCAGGGATCCCCACGGCGAGAGCCTGAACCACCGCCCGGGGGAGTCCTTCGTGCAGAGAAAGATGCCACAGCAGATCCGCCTGTGCGATATAGTCGCACACTTTATGGGGGGGGACAAGTCCGGCAAAGTGGAACCGCTCCGTAAGACCGAGTTCAGCGATCTGTTTCTGCAAATCATCAAACATGGGGCCATCTCCCACCGGCAGAAAATGGAGATCGGGAAACTCCTTTGCCAGACGCGCCGCCGCAGGCAGCATCTCTTCATATCCCTTCATGGGGAAAAGACGCGCTACCGTTGCCACGACTTTAGCGTTTTCAGGGATGCCCAGACTCTTACGCAGTTCCGGATCCCGTTTGGCATTGGCAAATGCGGCGGTATCCATACCGCTGTAAACCACCATATATTTTTCCCGGGGAGCGACTTTGGCATCAACACACTGGTCGATCATGGCCTGAGCCACAGCGTAGATCTTGTCGCAGTATTTGGCAGCCAGCCATTCAGCAGCGATATAAAGACATTTTTTCCAAGTTTTTTCGTAGGCGTGAAAGGCCTGTCCGTGAACCGTATGCACCACAACAGGAACACCCGCCTGCCTTGCGGCGATGCGGCCGATGATACCCGCCTTGGAGCTGTGGGTATGGACGACATCAAACTTTTCTCTTTTAAAATACTCTCTCAGCCGTGCGAGAGCTTTCATATCTTTTCCCGGACTTATTTCGCGGACCATTTCCGGGATCTCCACAATGGGGAAAGGAGGCATTTCCACATTTTTGAGAAGTTCCCCTTCCCTGCCCGGAGAAAATCCGGTCACGAGCACGACTTCGTGTCCTTTTTCAATATGTCCTTTAATGGTCAGGAGGGTATTTTCCTGAGCCCCCCCCACGATCATTCTTGTGATCACATGGCAAATTTTCATTTTCCGTTCACCACTCATGCTGCCAAACTCCATTCCTGTCGCTCCATGGAAGAATCCTCCGGATAACTTTTCCTTTATGGAGAAATTTT
>JAGBWB010000348.1 GCA_017629975.1 Lentisphaeria bacterium | reverse complement strand
AAACTGGATGACGCCGCGTGGAAGAAAACACCTGCACTCTACCTTTCCGCCATTGACAACAAACCTGTTGAAGTCATGAGCGTCGCCAAAATGACCTATGACAAAGATAACTACTATTTCAGCTTCAAGTGGGATGAACCCAAGACGGAAAAGATCGTTGCCGCCGACCGCAAGTTTGATGACAGCGAGATCTGGCAGGACTCCACCGCTGAGCTTTTCATCTCTCCCGACGGCAACCGGGAACACTACTATCAGATCCTTGTCAATGCCAGGGGCGCTTTTACCGATCTTGAAGTGACCAAAGGAGTTGAAAATCACAAGTGGAACAGCGGCGCTGAGGTCAAAACTTCCGTTGATCCCGGCAAGGGATGGAACACTGAGATCCGTATTCCCCGTAAGAATCTGAGCAAAAGTGCTCCTGACGGGATCCGCATCAACTTTGCCCGTTACCGTGTCCTCAGCGGCGAAAAGGTGGGCACTGACGTTTACAGCTGGAGTCCCTTTGTCCGGAAACTTTCTGAAGTTTCCCGTTTCGGCAAACTTCTTTTCAAAGCTCCTGTGGAAAATCCCAATCTGCTCCGCAATCCCGATTTTGACCCCGCTCAGATCAAAAACGGCGCCTGGGCGATCCGCCGGGAGTACATGGACAACCAATACTTTATGACCGCCGGAAACTCCCTCAAACTTCACTGCGGCAAGAAAGTTTCAGCCGGTTGTTACCAGTATCTGCCCCAGGTCCAGCCCAAAAAGGAATACGAAATAAGTTTCTATGTGAAACTTGACAATGTGAAAAAGCTGGATAAGGAGTGGAGCGGTTTCTATGTCCGCTTTGATTACGGCAACGGCAAGTGCCAGTACTTCCCCGCCATGCCGGTGCAGATGGAGGGCAGCTGCGACTGGACCGGATTCAAGTTCCGGGCCAAGACCCCTGAGGACTGCGGCAGGAAAAGCAAGCCGTATATCAACTTCATTCTGCGTAAAGCCTCAGGCACAGCATGGGTCGATCATGTAAGCGTCCGTGAGGTCACCAGATAAAAGGTGCAACTCCCGCCATAAAAAAGGCTGCAAGGGTTTCAAACTCTTGCAGCTTTTTTACATAACGGAGTGACGGGTTATTCAATTTTCTTCCCAGAAGCTCCTCATAAATGAAGCCACTGCTCCTGAAAGAGAGCTGATTACCTCAGGTGCATTGATGGAGCCTTCGCTGTAATAGCTTCGCATGATGGTTCCCTCAAGGTGGCAGATCTCATCGTGGCGGGGATAAAACTCCCGGAAGAGGAAGTAGGTGAATTTGCATAAACGGAAGTTTCCGGCAAGGAGAGGATGCTCGCCGGGGAGTCTGTGGACACCCACACATCTGTCGGCGCGGATCGCCTCTGCCAGAAGAGGGAACTCCAGTTTTTCCGCAAAGATAACGGTGTAATACCAGTTGGAAACGCTCGTGTCGCATCCGTGACCGTCGCTGACACCGGCGGCAGGGATGATTTTACCTTTGGCACGTTCCTCCTGCCAGCGGTGCATGGCGAGCATGTTCATTTCAATCTGCTGTTTTGACATGCCGCCGAAGACCTCAAGAACATCAAATCTGTTGTGGTCAAGCAGATGATCTATCACCTCTTCATCAACGTAATTGTGATATTGCCAGTGCCAGTAGGGGTGGCAGAACATGGCAACGCCGCCCGCTTCCCGGATGCGGTCAAAGGCCCATTCTGAAGCGCCGATCTCAAAACGGTTGATACTGTCCATATTTTCGGGGAGTGTTTTTGCATATTCCATAGATTCCCGGCGGTATTTTTCTTCATCCCGGTGTGCGAGTTCATTGATGCTCCTGTTACCGCCGAAATTGATGATATGGGGCGCGTTGCCGGGAAGATGGACCTCTTCTCCGGGGAGAACCAGCATATCGCAGTTGCATTCACAAGCCGCTTTCTGCGCCGCCAGAGAGGGGGCATATTGATGGTGGTCGGTGAGCGCCATGAAGTCAAAACCATCCCGGCGGCAGGTTGCCATGACAAATTCAGGGGTCTCTTTGCCGTCGGATTCACTGCTGTGGATATGAAAATCCCCTTTCCAGGGGCGCAAATCGAAAAGATCCTTTTTAAGAGCGTAAACGGCAAAGGTCATCACTTCTGCGGCATCTCCCTCGCCGGCTGCTTTTTCAAGATAGAGCGTGTACTCCCCCTCTTTGGGGAGCCGGGCGTAAAGCTCAAGGTCGCCATTGGGCAGACGCTTCAATTTCCCTTCAGGGAGCGTTTTCAGCCATTTGCGGTTCTCCCCGGGGACAGGCTGGTACATGGCAATCAGACGGTAAGAGCTTACCATGTCAAGGAGTTTGCGTCCGTGTCCCTGCCGGGCGTGGATGATGATTCTTTTTTCTTCCTCTGAAACTTTCAAAACCTGAGGCGTTACGGTAAACTGGTTTCTGAATGTATTTGCCATGATTTGAAGTTTTTCCCTTATTTTTACAATTGCCTCGTCATACTAAAAAAAATACCGCAGCTTCAAAGTGCGGTATTCAAGAAAGAGTCTCTGTCAGAAGGAGACGTTGACATCTCCTGAGATCTCAGTGGGGGGCTCCATGACCTTGAGTCCGGGGAGTCCGTTCCAGTCGTCGGACCACTTGAAAAGTTTGGGATCCGTTTCTCCGCCCCAGGGGTTGAGGTCAACGATCATGATCCTGTCATAGTTGGCGGTGAAGTAAATATCCATGACCAGATTCCCTTTGGGGAGCCGCCAGGATTTGGCGTTGACAAAAAGCTGACATCTGCTCCAGAGGTTCTCTTTGATCTTTTCCAAACGGCGGAAATGGCGGGTCAGGTGGTACTGGCTCATGCCTTTGAGTTTGCCGTCAACGATGAAAAGACGGAACTCCCGCGCGGCAGTCATGTTGCGGAAAGGTCTCAGACAGATGGATGTGACCAGCCCCGCCTTTGCGGCGTTGCGGACCTTTTCGCTCTCTCTCAGGATCCGCCAGGCGCTGCGGGGGGAGTAGACAGAACCCTTTTTGGCACGGAACCGTTCTGTATCAGTGGGGGCGCAGCTGTCCACGCAGAGGAAACAGTTGCCCGGAATCTCAGCCATGGGCTGACGCAGTTCTTCGATCATCATGGCGTCAATGCGCTCTTCTTCATCCAGATCATCAAGTGCCCCCTCTTTCAGAAGCTCAATGGCATCCTTGGGGAGCGGGATGAAAGTGGTGATGAATGTATGGGCCGCAAGCTGGGTGTACCAGTTGGGGAGAAGCCAGAAATCTTCGGCGGAGCAGGGGGCAGGGGCGTAAAAGTTATTGTTTGTCTGCATTATTCACCTCATCAGGAGCAGGGGTGGATTCCAATTTTGCGGTGACCGAAAGCCAGTAGATCAGCAATCCGATCATAAAAACAGTTTCATAAGAGATGAAAGGCAGCTCAAGAACCGGGAAAAAGGTTGCCACTGCCATGGCGGGGAATGCCGCATAAATGCCGCATTTCCACATTTCTTTCAGAGTCAGAAAACGCAGTCTCCCGGAGGGACCGTTGAGCAAACGGTACATTCCCACAAAGATACCTGTGTAAAGGAGAGTGATGAAAAAGTTCCAGAGAACGGTTCCGCAGACGGCTGTGACGGAGAAAAGAAAATGGATCACTCCGAAAAAGATATCCACATTTTCTTCACTCAGCTTTACAGCAGGGAGTTTTTCAGGTGCTTTTTGAAAAATTTTTTCCAATGAAGCATTTGTGCCTGAAAAACGGTCAATGCGGGCAGAGGCGCGGTTGACGATGACACAGTCGCCGCTGCCGTCGGCGCGGGGGACTGCAATACCGAGCTCCTCAGGGCTCCAAACAACGGTGACGCCGGTGACACTTTTCAGGGAGGCGGGCAGGGTTTTGCTGCTGCCGGTATAGTAGAGTCTGCCGCCGCCGGGGAGAGTCATTTCCCGGGGTTTGAGGGGATCTTTCACCGGGGCGACCCAGTTCCAGCTGTTCTGAGGTGCGCTCACCCAGACCTTTTCGCCGAAAACAGAGGTGAACGCAGCTTCCGCTGCGTCAACAAGAGTTGAAAAATGCCGGCTCCGGGCGTTGCCGATGATGAAACCTGTGATCATACTCAGCATGAAAAGGTGAAAAAGAGTCCTTTTCCAAGAGTGATGACGCAATGTGTAAAAAATGTTTCTTCCGCAGCAACTTCCGAAGAAGGCTTTGAAAAATCCGGCTCTGGGGGTCATATTATTTCACACTCTTTGTCCGCATGAAAGACTTCTTTTCGCCGTAACGGATCAGCCGCTTGATCTCACCTGCCACTTCGCGGGCAGCTTCGGGGGAAAGACGGTCGGTGAAACATTTGCCTTCCAGATGGTCAAGTTCGTGCTGGATACATCTGCCCAGCAGACCGCCGCATTCAGCTTCGATCATATCTCCGTCAAGAGTCATGCTGCGGAGCACCACCTTTTCGGGGCGCTCCACGGGGGCGTAGATATCAGGGACAGAGAGACACCCTTCATCACGGGTGCTTCTGCTGTTGGAACTTGAGATGATTTCCGGATTGATCAGCACCAGCGGCATCCGGGGGAGCAGCTGCTCCTCGCCGGGGGTGGGGATCTCGCTCATGGAGTCCATGGGGACATCCAGCACCACCATGCGTTTGGAAACACCGTACTGGGGCGCTGCAAGACCGATGCCGTTGAAAACCACGGTCGCCTCGATCATCTCACGGGCAAGCTGACGGATCTCATCATCCACATTCAGCACCGGCTCCGCCACTTTGGCAAGGACTTCATCGCCCAGGGTCCTGAGAGTGATGCGTTTTTTTGAATTGAAAAGCATTCAAACTACTCCGGGAAAATAAGAACTTACCGTTTGACTGCGGGCGCAGGTGCGGTGGGGGAAGCAGGAATACCGGCCTTTTCAGCTTCGCTCTTTCCCTTGACCGCCGGAGCAGCCTTTTTTGCGGGAGCGGGGGCTGCTTTTTTCACAGCCTGCTTACGGGGAGCAGGGACACCGGACTTGAGAACAGGACCGGGGACGCTGACCTGCTGCTGAGGCTTCTGAAGAGGGGTCTGCGCGCTTTTCTCTTTTGCAGGGGGAAGACTTTCAAGTCCGGGAGCCAGGGGGGAATCAGCACTTTCGCGGGCTTCGTAGTAAGCGGCGGTGTTGGCCCCCACAGCGTTGTCAAGCTGGGCCTTGGCGTTCTGGACTGAAATGTAGCTTGAAGCAAGACTGGATTCATAGGAAACCAGGTCGCGCTGAGCCTCGTTGAGACGGGTCAATTCGGCGTTACCGGCGCGGTATTCATCATCCACCAGGTCACGCTGCTTGGCGGCGAGATCGCGGATCTTTTTGTTCAGACGGGTCTGTTTCACGTTTTTGATATAGTTGGCGTAGGCGTTGCGGACCTCACTCACAACAGTGAACCACTGGGCAGCCACATTGTAGTCGGCGATGGCGACGTTGGCCTGATATTCGCGCATGGTGTTGTAACGGGCGAATCCGTTGAAGAGAGTCCACTCAACGCTGAGACCGTAGCTGATGGAGGGCTGGTTGGCGTAGGTGTGGTTTTTGGTGATGGACCAATCACGGTAGGAGTTGGCACTGGTGCCGAAGTTCAGGTCAAAGAAAGCGCTGACAGTGGGGGAGTAGGCACTGTATGTGCTGTACATATTGTAACGGGCGGTCTCAAGCTGAGTGCGGTAGGCTTTGAGGTCGGGACGGTTGGCGAGAGCTGTGTCAAGATAGATCTCGATCGCAGGCAGTTCGTGGAAATTGAGGTCAAGTTCGATGGGGAACTTGATGTGGGCAGGCAAGGTGCCTTCGGGGTAACCCATAAGGACTGCCAGAGCGTAGAGAGAAACATCGTAGTTGTAGTCGGCGCTGATCATATCCACGTCGGCACTGTTCATCTGGATCTCAAAGTTGAGCACATCGCTCAGGGGCACAGCGCCAGCCTGGAATTTGTAGTTGGTGTCCTTCAGTGAGATCTGCTGGAACTTGCGGTTTTCTTCAGCGATCCGGCGCTGGGCGATGGCAAGAAGCACGTTGTTGTAGGCCTGAGCCACGGCGTACATCATCTTGCGGCAGTAGTCGGCATCCATGTTCTTCTGGTATTCAACGTTGCTCTTCTGAGCTTTGATGTTGAACTCTCTTGAAAGTCCGTCAAAGAGCATCCAGGAGACGTTGAGCCCGGTGTTGGTGTTGAAGGAGTCGGTGCGCTCTTTTTCATGGATACCGTTTCCGCGCAGCCAGCTGTGGCTCTGGGAAAGTTTGAACGAGGCTTTCACTGAGGGGAGCCAGGCGCCCATGGCCTGATAGTAACGGAACCGTGCCGCGTCAATGGCGTGGTGGGCGGCGATATAGCTGGGGTTGTTTTTGAGGGCGATCTTCTGAGCCTGGGCAAGGGTCAGTTTTTCAATGCCTTCAAGGAGTTTGTCTGAGGCATCCTTTTCCCGGTGGGTAAAGGTTTCAGAAAGAGTTGATTTGGGAACGGGTTTGTAACTGTAACAACCCCCGACGGCAACGATGGCGACCAGAGCCAGCGTCTTCTGTATAAAACTGTTTGTCAATTTCATGGCAACATTCCTCTTTTAATGACAATGTTTCGGTACTTTTGATTATTATAGCATTGTTTT
>JAGBWB010000347.1 GCA_017629975.1 Lentisphaeria bacterium | reverse complement strand
CCATGCCGTGGACCCGTCAGGGATTTTTCTGGACCACCGGAAAAGATGGCGGCAAAGTCATGAAAGGGCGCAGCCGCTGTATCCGTTTGGGGATCCGCAACGCCAAAGGGAAGGTCTGGATCGACAACATTAAATTTGCCGAAGTGAAAAAAGAAAAATAATCAAAATTTTTTCAGATGACCATAAAAACGGGAGAAACGTTTAATGAAACTCAAGATTTTTTTGCTGCTCTTATGTGCGGCAGGCGCAGGAGTCCTTGCCGGAGCACAGCTGCGTTCTGATTACGATCCGAAACTTCCCCGCAAGGTGAATGTGGGGAAGAAAGATGTGATGGTGCTTGATAAAAACACCCACATCGTGCTTCCCCCCAAGTCTAAACCCACGGCGAAATTTGCCGCAGAGGAACTTGCAAAATTTCTGGGGAAATGTTTCAACAGCAAGATCAGTATCGTTCCTGCCCCGTTGAAAAACGGCGTTGCCATTGCAGTGGGTGAAAACGCTTACGCAAAGAGTCTGGGAATTGATACTTCTAAATTTGACCGTGACGGCTTTGCAATCAAGTCCGGAAAAAATCTGATCGTTATTGCAGGAAGAGACTCCGCTTCCGGGAATCCTGCCCGGAAAAATGACAACTACTTTGAACATGCAACGCTTTTCGGAGCTTATGATTTTCTGGAGCGTTTCGCGGGAGTCCGCTTCTATTTCCCCGGCAAATACGGCGTCATCGTTCCCCGGAAAAAAGAGATCGCTCTCGGTGCCATTGACATCTATGACCGGCCTGACCACTTTCAGCGGCGCAGCAGCGAGTTCCATAACAAATGGTTTGATGCAGAAAATGCCAAAGGAGGAGCCGTTCTCCAGGATTACCGCCGCCGCTCCCAGACATTTTACATCCCCTGCTGCCACAGTCTGGAAAACAGCGGTTACTACCGCCGCTTTGTGAAAACCCATCCTGAATATTTTGCCATTGATCCCCAGGGAAAAATCTACTCCCCCGATCACTGGTCTGTGGGCAGCGGATGCTATCTTTCTGAAGGGCTCCGCAACGAGATCTTTCTTGACGGCGTTTCTTATTTGAAAGGTGAAGCTCCTTCCAAACGGGGGATCATGGCAGGCTATGACCGCAAACCCCAACCCGGATACCGCTGGTCTCCGGTTGTGGGGCAGCCCGGATTTTTCAGCGTTATGCCCGGTGACCACCACCGCCGCTGCCTCTGCCCCAAATGCAAGGCTTATATGGCAAAACACGGCGAAAATGAGTATGTGTGGGATCTTGTTATCGACATTGCCAAACGCATTCAGAAAGCCGGATTCAAAGCTAAAGTGACCGGCATGTCTTACGCCCGCTATACAGAGGTCCCCAGACAGAAGCTGCCCTCAAACCTTGAGGTTATGGTCGCCATTACGGGCCCCTGGGCGGAAAACAACAAAGTTGTCCGCGAAAAGACTGATGCCCGGATCAGAAGCTGGGCCAAAGCGCTGGGAAGAAAGGTGTGGCTCTGGACTTATCCCGGCAAGCTCAATGCCAACAGCAATCCCGGCATTCCCCAGATGGCTCCCCGGACCATCGGTAAATATTACAAGCGTCAGGCGCCTTTTACTTTCGGATCTTTCTATGAATCTGAATCCGATCAGTGGATCTTCAATTATCTCAATACCTATGTCTATTTCCGTCAGGCATGGGACAACAGTGTGGATATTGACGCTCTTGTGGATGAACATCACAAGATCATGTTCGGCAAGGCGGCTCCTCTCATGAACCGTTTTTACAATGAACTTGAGCGTATCTGGATCACTCAGATCGTGGGAAGAGTCACTGAAACGGCTCTCGGCCCTGTGGTAACTCCTCCCGCAGGCAATGAAATCTGGGAAAAACTCTATTCTCCCGCCAAATTGAAACACTTTGACGATCTTTTCAATCAAGCCGAAAAAATCACTTCCGGAGAGTATAAAGAGCGGGTCAGATTTATCCGCAAGCACTTCCTCGGCTCTCTTCAGGAGCGCTCCTCCAAATATTTCCGGGAAAAAGAGGCTCTTGCCGATTGGAGCTACTATGTGCAGAAACTCGGCGCCAATGAAAAAATCACCATTGACGGCAAGATCAATGAGGCCGCATGGAAAAAGTGCGGAACAACCTATCTTCTGCCCATGAAAGGGGATATCTGCAAAGTCAAAACCGCTGTGAAAGGTCGCATTGACAAGGATTTCCTCTATTTTGCCTTTGAGTGTTTTGAACCCTTGATGAATGACTGCAAAGGCGAACAACGCCCCCGCGATCATAAAGATCTCTGGGGAGACTCCTGTGTTGAGATCATGCTCAACCCCACCGGAGACGGAAAGGAGTATTACCAGTTTATAATCAACAGTTTCGGCAGCGTTTCGGATTTTAAGAATCTCCGCCGCGGCAACTCCGTTGCCAACGATATTTCATGGAACTCAAATATGAAGAGTGCTGTTCTGGCGCAGAAAGACCGTTTTACGGTTGAGCTGGCGATCCCCCTGAAAGATCTTGGAAAATTTGATCCTGAAAACTTCAAAGCCAATTTCTGCCGCAACCGTGCTCTCAAGCAGGCCGGAGATAACGCTCCTTTGTATGTCTGGTCCCCGAACCGCATCGGATATCATGAAGTTGAAAATTACGGCAAGCTCCACTTTGTGAAAAAAGATGACGGCAACATGATCAAATACGGCGATTTCCCCTTTGCCTCTTTCAGGGGCAACTGGGATGTGAACAGTCACGACCCCGTCAAAGGAATGGTCACTGATGAAACCACTTTTATCACAGCAGGCAGAAGTGCGCTTTTCAACTGTACTGATCCCAAACAGATCAAATGGCTTTACAGAGGACTTCCCCTTAAAGCCAATACCACTTATGCTGTGAGTTTCTATCTCAAGATGGAAAATGTCAAGTCTGCCGGAAAATACGGCGGGTTCCAGGTTCTCATGGGGGATAACAAAAACAATTATTATCCTGATTCACCTTACACTGGAACCATTCCCTGGACCCGTCAGGGATTTTTCTGGACTACCGGAAAAGATGGCGGCAAGGTCATTCCCGGCAAGAGCCGCTGTATCCGTTTCAGTTTGCGTAATGCCACCGGAAAAGTGTGGATCGACAATCTGAAGTTTGTAGAGATCAAAACACAAAATAATAAATAAATAGGTCCTTCGGAAAAAAGGTCAGGGGAGAATGATTGATTTGCTCCCCTGATTGAAAGTTCCGGAAAGAGAATTGTTTATGGCAAAGATTCTTTTTTTTGGTGACTCCATCACCGCTTACAGGAAAAATTTTATTTCAGCATCGGAGTTTTTTGCTGAAACGTTTCCGCAGTATGAGATCGTCAACAAGGGCGTCGGCGGCAACGATACCAATCTGGCAAAAGAGCGTTTTCAAAAGGATGTGCTTGATGAAAAGCCGGATATGGTCATTTTCTGTTT
>JAGBWB010000346.1 GCA_017629975.1 Lentisphaeria bacterium | reverse complement strand
TCTCTGCGACCTGCATATCATTCATCTTCGTCAAGCATCTCTTTGATAACAGACAGGATCTCGGTAACTTCGCTCATTCTGCCGATCCCGTCATCACCGCAGGCAACGCGCCCCGCAGCGGGACCGATGATCCGGACGCCGTGAGAGGAAAGTTTTTCTATATTTTCCTGACAGGTCCAATGACGCCACATATTCGGATTCATCGCAGGAGCGATGGCAGCTTTGCCATTGAAAGTTGCCGCAAAGGTGCTCAATGCATCATCAGCAATACCGTTAGCATATTTTGCAATAAAATTCACCGTTGCCGGAGCTGTGATAAAAAGCTCCGCACTCTGTGCCAGCGCCACATGTTCAGGCTGCCACTGAGGGAGCTCCCACAAAGAGGTGATAACAGGATTCCGGGAAAGAGTTCTGAATGTAAGCGGCGTCACAAACCGGACCGCATTTTCAGTCATAATGACCTGAACTTCAAAACCTGCTTTCACAAGATCACTGCAAAGCTGAGCACTTTTATATGCGGCGATACCGCCAGTAACACCGAGGGCGATAAGGGTTTTACTCATTGAAAAAGCTCTTTTTTGAGTGTAGATGTAAGATTACGGAAAGAACGCAGAACCGCAGTCAATTCCCCGGCGGCACGTTCAAGATCATCGTTGACAACGATATAGTCATAGATCTTATAGTTGGAGAGCTCCGCTTTTGCAGCCCCCAGACGGAGCTGAAGCTGCTCTTCAGTTTCGCTGCCTCTGCCTCTCAGACGCTGTTCCAGGGTTTCAAGAGAAGGAGGCGCAATAAGAACAAAACGGACAGACCGCGCCAGCTCCGGAGATTTTTCAGCGGCGGCCCGGATCTGTTTCGCACCTTGAACATCAATATCCAACAGCACCTGTTCACCTTTTTCAAGGCGTGAAAGAACTTCACTTTTCAAAGTGCCGTAACGGCGGCTGAAGATACCGGCATACTCAAGAAACTCCCCTGCTTGAACTTTAGCCTCAAACTCTTCGGGAGTAAGAAAATAGTACTCTCTTCCATGCATTTCGCCCGGACGCGGGGATCGGGTGGTACATGAAATGGAAAACTGCAAATCAGGCAGTTCCTGACGCACCCGGTTCACAAGGGTGGATTTACCCACTCCGCTGGGACCGGATATAACGATCAGATTGCCGTAACGTTCAAATTCATTCATCAGAAAAAGCTCCGCATAATTTCTGCCAATCCGGAAAATTCCAGTGCTCCGGAAAGTCCCTGCACTGAACCGGTTTGACTGCTTCAATTGCACAACACGCCTTGCCGTCATCAGCAACGCTCAGATATTCGCAGCTTCCATCCTCTTTTTCAATGAGGCTCAAATGTCTGCGGTCGGGTGTAAGCCTGGTATGTTCATCAAAGAACTCCATTTCAGGCATATTGAGGAAAGCTGCGATTTTCTCCGCTTCCCCCGGCTCAAGTTTGACGGCGCCCGGCCAGCGGCAGCAGTTGCCGCAACGGCTGCATCTAAATTTATCCACGGTCAGAAGCTGTCCAGAGTCAGGTCATCCTGCTTGATATCGATCAACAGAAATCCCAGAGCAAAATCGACCCATTCCAGAGGATGGATGTAAAGATCACCGTCAATCAGGAAGCCGAGAGAACCGCCCACCGCCCAGTAGTCGCGGGGACCTTTGAAGAAATCATAGGTTCTGACAGTGGGATCAGGAATGCCGGCACGCATCTCAACATAGTTGTCAACCCAGGGAGAGTTGCTGAGCATGGAAAAATGCTCTTCACCGATACTGATAAGAGAGTAGTACCACATTTCTTCAATACCGACACCGTACTGACGGTTGTGGGCTTTGTAGATCTTTGCGGTCGTTCCCCATCCGGCACCCACATCAATGGCGCGGGTGCACATCAGACGAGCCTGAGCCACGACACCGGCACCGATATTGAGAGTGAACATATCAAGGGCGTCCAAAAGACGGTTCGGAACATAGAAGACCAGTTTTTCAGGCAAACGGTCAATAAATTCCTGAGTTGCTGAATCTTCAGCAGCGTGAACAGGGACAGAAAATGCCATACCGGCAATAAGAGCCGCAGCAAGGAACAACTTTTTCATCATTTGAATATCCTTTCGGTTTTGTTAAGAAAAAAACAATGTGCATTTTTTATAAACTAATATCGTTTCAGCAATTTTGCAAGGAAGAAAAAGGGATTTTTTTTATTTTTTCCATATTTTTCTTATTTTTCCGGCATAAAACAGCAGAGTTTTCGCCATTCTTCTTGACAATTTCAATTTCAGGCGTTATATTATAAGATTAAACGGGCTGAACCTGCATATCAGTTGTGGAATTCAGTCGTTGCCGCAGTCCGGGGAGAGCCCCCCCAGGAGAAGGCTTGAAAGTTTTCCGGATCCAGAACTCCGGGAAGCGGCAACGGGATTCCGCTTGCGGTCGTCGCATTGATCGCCGGTTCAGCCAAAACAAATAAGGAAAAATAACAATGGCTGAACAAAAAATCGTGTTTGAGTTTGATGAAAACCGGACTATGGAAATCTCCACCGGTAAAGTTGCCGGTCTTGCCAATGGTTCCTGTCTTGTCCGTCAGGGCGACACCGTTGTGCTGGCTGCTGCCTGCTCCGGCGCTGCCAAAGAGGGTGCGGACTTCTTCCCCTTGCAGATCGACTATCGTGAAAAGTACAGTGCTGCCGGTAAGTTCCCCGGCGGATATATCAAGCGTGAAGGCCGCCCCTCCACCAAGGAGATCCTGACCTGCCGCATGATCGACCGTCCCCTCCGCCCCCTCTTCCCTAAAGGCTTCTTCAACGAAGTCCAGATCCAGTGTCTGCTGCTGAGTGCTGACGGTGTCAACGAGCCTGATGTTCTGGCCATGGTGGCAGCTTCCGCCAGTCTGATGCTTTCCGATCTGCCTTTCCAGGGGCCTGTGGGCGCCGTCCGCGTCGGTAAAATTGACGGCAAATATGTTGTCAACCCCACCCGCGAACAAATGAAACACAGCACCCTTGACCTGATCTACTCCGGTACTCCTGATCTGGTCATCATGATCGAAGGTGAAGCTGAGTTCGTTTCTGAAACTGAAATGCGCGAAGCCATGTATGTGGCCAATGAAGCGATCAAAAAACAGTGTCAGGCTCAGGTTGAACTTGCCGCAAAAGCCGGACGCGCCAAGAAAGAATACCACTACTATCTGGTTCCCGAAGCTCTTCAGAGCGCTCTTGAGAAGTTCTGCGCGGAGCATGACATTGAATCCGTCTGCACCGTTCCCGGCAAAGAGGACCGCATCAACGCTCTTGACGCTCTTCTTGCCAGCACCCGCGAAGCTCTGCGTGCAGACTTTGCCGACATGAGCGATGAAGACTTCAAAATTGAAACTGCCAAAGGTTTTGATGACTATGTCCGCGATGTGACCCGCCGCCTGATCCTTGAAAAACAGTATCGTCCCGACGGTCGTACCATCACCGATATCCGTCCCCTTTCCGCCGAAGTCGCCGTTCTGCCCGTTGTTCACGGCAGCGCCCTCTTCTCACGCGGCGAGACCCAGGCAATGGTTATCACCACTCTGGGCAACGAGAAAGATGCTCAGGAATTTGATGACCTTTCCAGCTCCACCGGCGTGGGTTTCAAACGTTTCTACCTCCACTACAACTTCCCCAACTTCAGCGTGGGTGAAGTCGGACGCATCAGCGGTCCCGGACGCCGTGAAATCGGTCACGGAAACCTTGCCGAGCGCTCTGTTGCCAAGGTCATGCCCAAAGATTTCCCCTATGTGGTCCGCTGCGTTTCTGAAATCATGAGCTCCAACGGTTCCACCTCCATGGCTTCTGTCTGCGGTGCGACCCTTTCTCTGATGGATGCCGGTGTTCCGATCACCGCTCCTGTTGCCGGTATTTCCTGCGGACTTGTCACCGGAGACAACGGTGAGCGTCTGCTGCTGACCGATATCCTCGGTGCCGAAGACCACTTCGGCGATATGGACTTCAAGGTCTGCGGTACCCGTGACGGTATCACCGGATTCCAGCTTGACCTGAAGCTCCCCGGCATTCCCATTGACCTGCTCTGCGAAGGTATGGAACGCAACCGCATTGCCAGAATGAAGATCCTTGATGTCATTGAGAACTGCATCGCCGCTCCCCGTGCTGAAATCAGCCCCCGCGCCCCCAGACTTGAAGTCATCAAGATCAATCCCGACAAGATCGGTGCTCTTATCGGTCCCGGCGGAAAGAATATCCGCGCCATCACCGAAGAAACCGGAACCTCCATTGACATTGACGATGACGGCAGCGTGAAGATCATGGCAGCCAACGCTGAACAGCTTGCTGCTGCTGTTGAAAGAGTCCTCGGCTCCACCGCAGAAGCCGAAGTCGGCAAGATCTACCGCGGCAAAGTCGTCACCATCAAAGATTTCGGCGCCTTTGTGGAAATCATCCCCGGCGTTGAAGGTCTGCTGCACATTTCAGAGATGGCTGACTACCGCGTCAACAAAGTGACCGATATCTGCTCCGAAGGACAGCTGGTCACCGTCAAAGTTATTGATATTGATCCGGCCTCAGGCAAGGTAAAACTCAGCCGCAAGGCTGCTTTGAAAGAGATGGACGCCCAGTAAGCGGCACCACTTCAAAGAAAAAAAGATCAAGGCGGCCAACGGAGCAAAAACTCCGCAAGGCCGCCTTTTTAATTGCAGAATTCAGGAGACAGTTTTTAATGGGAACAATAGAAAAAGGACTTAAAGGCAGTGAAATCGTCATACGTTGTCTCGAACAGCTGGGCGTTGAAGTCGTATTTGCCTACCCCGGCGGACAGGCAATTGAACTGCATCAGGCCTTGAGTCACTCTGACAAGCTGCGTGTCATCCTGCCCCGGCACGAACAGGGCGGCGCTTTTGCGGCTGTAGGGTATGCCCGTGCCAGCGGCAAAGTCGGCGTCGCCATGGCGACCAGCGGTCCCGGAGCAACCAATCTGGTCAGCGGTATTGCAGATGCTTATATGGATTCTGTTCCCACTGTATTCATAACAGGTCAGGTTTCCACCAGATTTATCGGCAAAAACGTCTTTCAGGAAACAGATATCATCGGCGTCACCCGCCCCATTGTGAAACACAGTTTTCTTGTCCTTGATATCAAAGAGCTTGCCGATATCATGCACAGAGCCTTTGAAATAGCAGGCTCCGGACGCCCCGGCCCGGTTGTTGTGGATATCCCCAAAAATATCCAGCAGTCCATTTATGACTTTGATCCTGACAGTGTATTTCCCTCGGTTTGCGCTCCCCTCAAGCCTCAATCGGAGGATATTGAGCGATTCCGGAAAATGCTCCGGGAGTCTGAACGCCCCTGCCTCTGCCTCGGCGGCGGTGTCATTACCTCCGGAGCAGCTGATAAAGCTGTTGAATTTGCAGAAAAATTCAATCTTCCTGTTGTTACGACCCTGATGGGAATAGGCGCTATCCCTGACACTCATCCCCTGTCACTCAGGTGGCTTGGAATGCACGGCACAGTCGGGGCGAACTACGCCGCAAACGAAAGCGACCTTTTTATCTCTCTCGGCGCCCGTTTTGATGACCGAGTTACCGGCAACGCTGAAAAGTTTGCCAGAAACTCTAAAATCATCCATGTGGATATAGATGACTCTGAGATCAATAAAAATAAATTTGCCGACCTGGGGATCCTTGCCGATGTAGGCGAAGTCCTTGACGCCATGAATGCCGCTCCTGAATTCAAAGAGCGCGCGCCCTGGTTCGCAAAAATCAGAGAGTGGAAAGAGAAATTCCCCTTCACTTTCAAGAAACAGCCGGGCAGACTTCACGCCCAGCATGTCATCAAAACCCTTTCCCGGATGACCGCAGGAAAAGCAGTCATCGTTCCCGGTGTCGGACAGCATCAGATGTGGAGTGCCCAGTTCTACGACTATTCTTTCCCCCGTCAGCTGCTGACTTCTGGCGGCCTCGGCGCCATGGGTTTCGGTCTGCCCGCCGCCATGGGCGCAAAAGCTGCCATTCCAGAAAAAACAGTTATCAATATTGACGGCGACGGAAGTTTTCAGATGAATATTCAGGAACTGGGGACTCTTGTCGTTGAAGGACTTGATGTCAAGATGGTCGTCATCAACAATATGCATCTCGGTATGGTGGCACAGTGGGAGGATCTCTTTTACAACCACCGCCGCGGCAACACAGTTCTCGGTAAAGCCAGAGGCGGCATGCCCCTTTGTCAGCAGCAGTGCGGCAGTTGTGACGGGACCCGCTGCAGCGGCGGAGCCTATCCCGATTTTGTTACGATCGCCTCAGGATACGGCATCCCCGGACGCCATGTCTGGAAAGAAGAGGAGTTGGAAGATGCCATTACAGAAATGCTCAACACTCCCGGCCCTTACCTCCTTGATGTTCATACGCCTTACGAATCCAAAGTGCTGCCTATTATTCCTCCCGGCGGCGACTATACTCAAGTTATTACGGAGAGCAACTGATGCACCTTCATATCACCCCGTCAACCATCAACGGTACCATCGGTGTTCCCGGCTCCAAATCACATACCATCAGAGGTGTGATCTGCGGCATTCTTGCTGACGGCAGAAGCGTCCTGAAATATCCCCTTGAGTCTGACGATACCAAAGCCGCCATCGGCGCCGCCCGCGCCCTTGGTGCAGAGGTTGTGCAGCACCGGGACCACTGGGAAATTTTCGGATGCGGCGGTGTTTTCACCCCTCCCGGCAGAACCATTGACATGCTGAACTCAGGCACCTCACTGCGTCTTTTCTTTTCCGCAGGCGCACGGCAGGATTTCCCCATCGCATTTGACGGCGACGCCTCACTGAGAAGCCGCAAGATGGCGACACTGATCCAGACCCTTGAATCCCTGGGGTGCCGCTGCACCTCAGTCAATGGGAAATGCCCTGTTTCCATCTGCGGCCCCGTCAAAAGCGGAAAAGCTGTTGTTGACGGCGAAAGCTCCCAATTTTTAAGCTCTCTGCTCTTCGCATTGCCCTTTGCCGACGGAGAATTTGAACTGGAACTTCCATCCCTTAACGAAAAGCCTTATGTGGGCATAACCCTTTCCTGGCTGGACTTTCTGGGAATCAAATATGAAGTTTCCTCAGACTGGCTTCATTGGCACATCAAGGGCAATCAGAAAATCGCCCCCTTTACAAGAGCCATTCCGGCAGATTTTTCAACCGCAGCCTTCCCCCTTGCCGCAGGAGTCCTTGCAGGAAGTGAACTCAAGATCACCAATTTGGACTTTAATGACTGTCAGGGCGACAAAGCCGTTTTTGAACACTTCAAAAACATGGGCGCTGACATGGAGTTCAGCGACATACTGACCATCAGAGGCGGCAGAAAACTCCGTCCCGGTCTCTTTGATCTCAATGCAACCCCTGACGCACTCCCCATCATGGCCGTTGCCGCCGCCTTTGCTCAAGGTGAAACCCGCCTTGTCAATGCGCCTCAGGCACGGATCAAAGAGACGGACCGTATCGCCGTCATGGCTCAGGAACTGACCAAGATGGGCGTTGCCGTTGAAGAATTGCCTGACGGTCTCGTCATTCATGGGACCGGTAAAGTCAAAGGCGCGCAAGACCTTGACAGTCACGGAGATCACCGTATTGTCATGTCCCTTGCTGTTGCCGCTCTGGCGGCTGAGGGAAAAAGCGTCATCCGCGACGCAGAATGTGCCGGAGTCACCTATCCGGGATTCTTTGAAACATTCAGTAAGCTCGGTGCTGATTTTACGCTTTCCTGATATTTCTGAGGCAATCCAAACTTCCCGGAAAGAATGGCTGGAATTCCGTATTCTGTTTCACTGGCATTTGGCCCCTAAAAATGAAAAACAAAGGATTTTTTGCCGATATAAAATGTAACCACCCGATTTTATACCGTTTTTTTGTTTTGTTTTTCTTCTGCACGGGTTGAAAAATCAGATTTAACAGTGTATATTATATGGATTTATTGTAAAAAAATAAAAATATATAATATGGAGCAGATGATGAGTGACGACTGTTGCTGCCGCAAGGCCGCATCCTCTTTGACGATCGGCGGATGGAGTTTGGATATCCCTGAGTATTGCAACTGTGCATACGATGTTATCGACCGTTATGCGGTTGAAGATCCCGAAAAGCTTGCCATTATCTGGGTAAATCAGGAAGGCGCAGAAAAGCGTTTCACCTTCGCTGATCTTTCCCGGCTGTCAAATCAGGCAGCCAACATGCTGTATGCGCAGGGAATCCGTAAAGGCGATCGCGTTTTTCTTTTGCTCCCCCGAATCCCTGAGTGGTGGATCTTTTCTGCGGCACTCATGAAGCTCGGCGCCATTTCCTGCCCTGCCCCCACTTTGCTGATGCCTCACGATATCAAGTTCCGGATCAATTACGGCAACTTCAAAGCTGTGATCGCGGATCTTGGCGGCGCTGAAAAAGTTGACGAAGTCAAAGAAGATTGCC
>JAGBWB010000345.1 GCA_017629975.1 Lentisphaeria bacterium | reverse complement strand
GCTTTGGTGCCCATGGTACACCTCAAATTTTCATCGTCAGCAAGCATTTTCAGTTTTTGACACCACTCTTCCGGTGTCCGGCAGAGAAAACCTGTTTCGCCCTCATCTATCACCCGGCAGTTTTCCCCCACAGGAGCACCCAATGCAGGAATGCCGGCCCCGGCATACTGGATCAGTTTATAGGCGGATTTCCCTCTGGCAAAGGCATCATCCGGCAAAGGCATGATACCCAGGTGGGAACGGCAGATAAGTTCCGCTTCGCTCGCTTCGCTCCAATCAACACTGCGTGAGGGAACTCCCGGAAGAGGTCCCCACGAACTTTTTCCAATAATAAGCAGTTCAAAATCACAGCATTCCGCCATCTTTTTTAGGGTAGGCAGAAAGGAAGTCAGATAACTGAAAGTTGCGGGTGAGCCGATCCAGACAACTGTGAACCGGGGAAACTTTTCTTTTGGAGCGGCATCGTAACGGTCAAGATCTATGGCGGTTGGGAGTTTCAGGATATTCCCATTCAGTTTGCCGAAGCGCTCAACGATCAGGTCATTGGCGGCAACGATTCCTGAAGCATGTTTAACAAGAGTGTCATATTTACTCTTAAGAGTTGGAATACGGGCATATTTTTCCCAGACAGGATCATCAAAATTGAGATAATAGTCTCTTTTTTTCAATGCCGCAAGGTCGCACCATGACCAGAGCATGGGGAAAAGTTCGTATTCTATAAAAAGAGGTACATGCAGGGGAAGTGCTGAAAGTTCTTTTTTTCTGCGCCATATTCCCCGGGGAAGTGAAAGAAGTGAACGGCCTTTGCCTGAATAAAGACGCTCCAGATAAACGGCATCAAAAAACGGATGGATCTCAAGTTCCACCCCTGAATTTTTGAAAAAGGGCAGATATCTGTAAAAACGGAGTCTGCTTGAAGCGCCGTTTTCAGCATAACGGCAGAAGAATGCAAGAGCTTTTCTGTCACTCATTTGCACTGTGCCAGCATGTTTGAAAGCTGTTCACGCAGAGCGATGAGGCGTTTCTGCTGAAACTCAGCAAAAGCACACTCCCCCGGAGCGCTTTCAGCGAACATCTCAAGAAAGGTGTTCAGTTCCAGAAGATCAAAGAGGCATCTTTTGCCGAGACAACGTTTCAAAGGAATGTTATTGTAAGGAACATCCAGAAAGTCCGCACACCTTGCCAGAAGTTTTGCGTAGGCACAGGCGATGGAAAGCGCCGCATACTGGATATCCTGTTTCAAGGCGCAGTGGACGTTCCATTGAGAGGCAAGTTTATCAATGGATTCTATCAGATACTCTCCGGGACGCCGTCCCTCGGGGCGGGAATTGTCATCATGATCTTCGCCCTCATCCTCCGGGAGCTGGAGATAACTCCAGGGGGCGGAAGTTCCGTTGGAAACAGTCACTCCCGACAGAAGATCGCTTTGAGCGGCGATGGTTCCGTTGACCATCTCTTCTTCCCCCGGCAGATCAAGACAGGAGGGAAGAGTCCGGAAATAGCAGTTGATCCGGCGTTCATCGCGCCGGATCTCCTGTTCCCAGCGGAATTCATCCCAGTTGCGGTGATGTGTACGGGGAGTACTCATTGATCCTTGTGTGAAGCGTTGTCAAGTTTTGCAACATCGCTGACTGCCGGCGCATCGCCCCAGAGTCCTTCCAGATTGTAGCGTTCCCGCATTTCGGGGGTCATCAGGTGGACGAGTACGCTGCTGAAGTCGATCAGATTCCAACCGCCGGTACCGACACCGTCGGTCCGGGTGGGGTGGAGCTTGTATTCGTCGCGCACCCGGCGTTCCAGTTCCGAGCAAAGGGCATGAAGCTGAGGCTCGGAGTTCGCCGTGGCGATCACATAATAATCGGCGATTGACGAAACTGCTCCCACGGAAATGACTTTGACATTTTCGGCAAGTTTATCATCGGCACATTTGGCGCAGAATTCTGCCAGTTCCTGAGGGGTGGGCATCGTCACATTTTCTTTCGTCATCTTGAACTCCTGTTGTTGGTATACAAACCGTGACGCCGGCAATATGTTGCGACCGGCTCCGGTGTCATGGATATAATATTATCCCAATTTGATGATTTTTCCATTGAAAAACGCAAATTTGTTGAAGATATTTCAAAAAATTTTCCATCGAGCATGGAATTGAGAAGTTTTTCAGCAATTGCGGCAGAGAATTTTTCTTCAAGCTGTTCTCTGGAGACAACACATCCGGGACGGGGATAGATCAGCAGTTCAAAACGCTCTGCAAGCTCCTGCGCCCGGTGCCAGGTGTGAAGATTTATCAATGAATCAGCTCCGATGAGAAGCTGGAATTTATCTGCTGATGATGCGTTGAGTTCAGCAAGAAGGTCAAAGGTGTAAGAAGGCTCTCTGCGCTGACGGTATTCGATATCCGAAACAAAATGCCCCCCGAGACCTGAAGTCAGCAGCCGGACCATGTTGTATCTGTGGCTGAAACTTTCTCTGCCCTGATCAAGTTTGTGAGGCGGCAAAAAGGCGGGGACCCACATGATCCGGTCACATCTGCCCGAGCGCAGAGCTCCCTCTGCCACTCCCAGATGTCCGGCATGGGGCGGATCAAAACTGCCGCCGAAAAAAGCGATTCTCATAAAAGTTCCTTTGAAGTTCTGGTGTTTTTGCTGATAACATAATTGCAGATGAAGGAATTTTCAAGAAAAATTTGCAAAAAAATGTTTTTTTACTTGATTTTTTTCAAATCGGATTTATTTTTATCTGTGAATGGATATATCGCAAAATTACTGTTCCGGAATTTTAGGAAAGAAAATGAAAAAAGGAGAAATGAGTCATGAAAAAAATTCTGATCGCTGTCTTGTGTGCCGGTATCATCGGAAGTGCATGGTGCGCTGAAAAGAAAAACGATACCGCCGTCAAGTGGCAGAAAGATGTGGCAAGCGCACAGAAAAGTTTGAAAGGCGCCAAAAAGTCCATATTGCTTTTCTTTACCGCTCCCGGATGGTGCGGTCCCTGCCGTATGCTTGAAAGCGGACCTGTTGCATCTGCAAAATTTGCGAAGATCGTCAAAGCAAATGCTGCTGTCAAGGCCGATTATTCTGACCGCCGCAATGTTTCCGAAGCAAACAAGGCGCTTTTGCGTGAGTTCAAAGTTGAGGGATTTCCCACTTTGATCGTGCTGGATTCAAAAGGCAAAGAAAAGGGACGGATCGTTGGCTACAGACCTGAAAAACTCTTTTTGGCCGAACTTGAAAAACTCCTGAAATAAAGTGCCGATTGAGAGTCTCCTGCTATGAAGAATGTGAGAAAATTTTTTCTTGCTCTGGCGGTGTTTTTTTCTCTTGCTGTTCTTTGCGGCGCAGAGCCTTTCCGGTGGCGCGCCGCAACTGAAGAGGGGAAACTTGTCATTACAGTGGAAATTGCCGGCGGATATTATCTGAATCTGGATCAGCTTTTGACTGAAATCAAGGATGCAGAGGGAAAACTCCCCCCCGTGGTCTCTTTGCCTCCGAAACAGGAGATCAACGATCCTGTTACAGGCAAAACGGCGATTCTGCCTCAGGGCAAGTGGCGCTGGGTTTACGGCGGGAGAGCTCCTTACCGGGTCAAGATATCTTTTCAAGGGTGCAAAAAGGCAGCTCCGGGAGAACCCGCCATCTGTCTTATGCCTGAGGAATTGACTCTTATGGGCGCTGAAACGCCTCTGGCAAAAGCTGAAAGCAAAGCACTCCGGAGCTTCTATCATGATTGGAAAGTTGTCAGAAGCCATGCCGGAGCCATGGATAAAAAAGAGTTTCTTCAATTTCTTGACGGGAAGAACTCCAGCGAAAAAAGCGGAAAAAGCATGTTTGCCGGTACCGCTGTATGGCTGGTCATTTTGCTGACCCTTATTGGCGGACTGGGGCTTAATCTGACCCCTTGCGTACTGCCTATGATCCCCATCAAACTTGCCATCATCGGAGCGAAGGACTCCAAAGCTGCCGGATTCCGGAGAGGTTTGCTCTACGGCGGCGGCATGGCGATTGCCTATGGGATCCTCGGTGCCGTTGTGGTATACACTGGGGGCAGTTTCGGAGCGTTGAACTCCGCCTGGTGGTTCAATTTTGCCATAGCTCTGCTTTTTCTCTTCCTTGCGCTGGCGATGTTGGGAAAAGTCAACTTTGATCTTTCCCGTTTCGGCTCTGTCGCTCCCGGAAAGATCAGGGGCGG
>JAGBWB010000029.1 GCA_017629975.1 Lentisphaeria bacterium | reverse complement strand
CTCAACGGAACTCCTCTGGGCGCCTCCTGCGAAGCAGGTCTGGGCGTGCAGAAGATGCTGGACGGTATCTACCGCTCCGCTGAAGCTGGAAAAGAAGTTACCATCAAGTAAAAAAAGGTGTTATATAACAAATGAAAATCGGTGTTATTGTTGAATCATTCTGCGAAGAGCTGCATACAGCTCTCAAATCCGCAGCCCAGATGGGGATCCAGGGCGTTCAGATCTACGCCTGCCACAGCTCCCACAAATCCCTGATCGAAATGACCAGCGCTGAAAGAGCTGATCTGCTCAAGTACATCAAGGATCTGGGCATGGAAGTTTCCTCCATCTGCGGCGACCTGGGCGGCCACGGATTCCAGGACAAAGAGGGCAATGCCAGACGTATTGACCTGAGCAAGCAGATCATCGACGCCTGCTGCGAACTGGATACCAAAGTGATGACCACCCATGTGGGTGTTGTCCCCACCAAAGATGAGTCCCCTGTTTATCAGGAAATGGTCCGCGTCGCCAAGGTCGTGGGCGAATATGCCTCCGCCAACGGCGTGACCCTCGCCATTGAGACCGGTCCCGAACCGGCAACCCGTCTGCGTCACTATCTTGAAGACATCGGCGGCAAAGGTATCGGCGTCAACTTTGACCCTGCCAACCTTGCCATGGTCGTCCGCGATGACGCTGAAAAGGCGGCTGAAGTGCTGGGGCCCTGGATCGTCCACACCCACGCCAAAGACGGTAAGAACTTCCGTCCCTGCAACCCTGCCAATGAATACGGCACTCTGGAACTTTCTGACCTGACTCCCGGCTACGATGCCAAGGCTCTGGGCAGAGCTTATCTGGAAGTCCCCCTGGGTCAGGGCGATGTGAACTGGGACGGCTATTTCCGCACCCTCAAGAAAATCGGTTACAACGGCTTCCTCACCATTGAACGCGAAGTGGGCGATACCCCCAAAGCTGATATCCAGCTGGCGGTTGACTTCCTCAAAGCGCGCATGTGGTAATAAAAGTTCCAACCGTGTAAAAAGCTCCGGTCTTTTCCGGGGCTTTTTTTATTTCAAAGAGGAGAAAATTTTATGGCAGAATTCAGACTTTGTATTGTGGGCTTGGGACACCGGGGGCGTTATATGTTCCGGGATGCCTGTCAGATCCCCGCCTTCAAAGGTGTTGCTGCCTGCGACATCAAAAAAGAGCTGTGGTTTGATGAAACGTTTCACAACGGCAATAAATCCCCCTCCCTTGCCTCTCAGATGCCGGATGTGACATTTTATGAAGATTACGATGAAATGCTTGAAAAGGCAAAGCCCGATATCGTCATGGTGGAAACGCCCGCCCATTGCCATGCAGATTTCTGTATCAAGGCACTTGCCAGAGGGATCCATGTCTATTCAGATATTCCCTCTGTCGCCACGCTGAAGGAAGGCAGAGACCTCTGGGAAGCCTTTCAGGCAAGTGATGCAAAACTCATGACCGGCGCCACCACCATGGGCTGGGGATTTGTCCACTCGCTCCAGGATCTTCACCGGAAGGGACTTTTGGGCAAACCCAGTATCCTTGAGGCGGAATATCTCCACGACTGCCGCTATCTCTGGGAGGAAACCCCGTGGCGAAAACCCACTTCTCAGACCCATTTTCCCCCCTGCTATTACTGCACCCATTCTCTGGGTCCTCTGCTTTCCGTACTGGATGAAGAATTGAGCGAAGTCACCTGTATCACTTCCGGCAGTCACCACACCCCGGAACTTCCTTACGCCAATGATTACACCTGTGCTTTGTTCCGCACGCCTTCCGGCGTTCTGGTGCGGATGACCACCTCTTTCATCAACAACTGGAAAGGGGGCAACCATTCCTTCCGGGTCTTCGGTACAAACGGATGCTTTGAACATCTTTCCGCCCGGGGCGACAAAACGCCGGAACGGACCATCTTTTCCACCACCGGACTCACCGGCGCGGAAAAGATCACAGAACTCCCCGTCGGCTTTTCCCCCTTTTCAGAGGCAGTCAAGCAAAAACTCAAATCCATAGGCACCGGCGGACACGGCGGCGCAGATCCCTATCTGATGCTCCGCTTTGCCGAAGCCCTTATCAACAAAGAAAAAGAGATGCCCGTTTCACTGCGTCAGGGACTTGCCATGACGCTGCCCGGCCTCTATGCGTCAGAGTCCGTTTTCAGAAAAGGCGAAAAAGTGGCGATCCACTACCCCTGGGAAAAAGAACTTTTCCAGAAGGATATCGACACCCTTTCCGCTCCCGTCTCAGGAGTTGAAAAATAAGTTTTGACAAGTTCCTTTACAGCACCATTCCGGCGATCCACCCCGCTGCCAGCAAGGGCAGGTTGTAGTGGAGAAAGGTCGGGATGGTACTGTCGTATATGTGGTCATGTTTGCCGTCGGCATTCAGTCCGGCGGTGGGGGCAAGCACCGATTCGGAAACGGGGGAACCGGCATCTCCCAAGGCGCCCGCAACGCCCACAATGGCAACTGTGGCAAGGGGAGAGATCCCCAGCTTGATGCATAAAGGCACATAGATGGCGGCGATCAGCGGAACCGTTGAAAAGGAGGATCCGATGCCCATGGTGATGACAAGTCCCACAAAGAGCATGAAGAAAATGGAGATCCCCTTATGACCGCCGAAGCCGGAGGAAAGGAGCTGCACCAGCGAACCAATGGTTCCGGTGGCTTTCAGGACTCCCGCAAAACCGTTGGCGGCGATCATGACGATACCGATGCCCCCCATAAGATAGACGCCTTTGGTGAAAACATCCTGAGTATCTCTGAGAGAGATGACACCGGCGATGACAAAGACAAGGACTCCTCCCAGAGCGGCGATGACCAGTGAGTTGAGCCAGATCTGTCCGGCAAGGGCGACGGCAATGGCGACCACGGCGGCGCCGATGCTGAGGGCATTTATCTTCTTTTCATCAGCCTTGAATTCCTGTGATGCCGCGGCGGAACTTTCTCCATTGCCGGAAACAGTGCTGTAATCTCTTTCTTTGCGGTAAGAGAAGAAGACGGCTGTAAGCAAGCCTGCCACCATTCCCAGAGCCGGGATCAGCATGGCTTTGGGCGCCATGTCGGGCGTCACCTGCAATCCGTTGCTGCAGATGCCTTTGATGAGGATCTCGTTAAGATAGATCTGCCCGAAACCGAAAGGCATGAACATGTAGGGGGTGATGAGTCCGAAAGTCAGGATACACGCTACCATACGGCGGTCCAGTTTGAGCTTGTCAAAAAGAGCGAGCATGGGAGGGATCAGCACCGGGATAAAGGCAATATGCACCGGGATCACATTCTGGGACGATATTGCCGCCAGAGTCAGAATCGCAAGAAGCAGATATTTGAAAACCAGAATATTTTTCGGAGTCACCTCTTTGTTGAGTTTCCTGAAAAGCATCTTCACCAGCACTTCAGTGATCCCGGAGCGGGAGATGGCAATGGAAAATGCCCCCAGCATGGCGTAGCTGAAAGCCACCACAGCCCCCTCTTTCAAGCCGGAGGTAAAGGCTTTCATGATCGCTTCCCCGCCCATGCCGGCGCAAAAGCCCCCCACAGTGGCAGAAATAACCAGAGAAAAGACCACATTCAGACGCAATGCCGAAAGAATAAGCATCACCGCAACCGAAACAAGAACCGGATTTTTTATCAATTCAAGCAACATAACCTACTCCGTAAAAAAATTGTTGTGTCAAAGTGCTTAAAATAGCATCTTTTTACAACTTTGTCAAATGTTTCTTTCTTCTTTATCATTGACTTTTATCAAGTGCTGTTGTATAATATGAAAAAAACAATTCATGGAGGCTTTTTTATGGCGGCGCTGGTCAAAGATCCGGAAAATATCAGGCTCGGCATCATCGGCATGACTGAGGGCAACGGTCATCCTTATTCATGGAGTGCCATCTTCAACTCCTATGACATGGATGCCATGACAAGGGAGTGTCCCTTTCCCGGCATTCCGGAGTATCTCAACAAAGAGGATCACACCTCCATGGGCATTCCCGGCGCCAGGGTCGCCATGGTTTACTGTGACGACCGTAAAGATGCGGAACATGTGTCGCGCCTTTCCCTCGTCCCGGAGATCGCCGACCGCCCCGAAGAGATGATCGGCAAAGTGGACGCCGTCATCATCGCCACCGACAAAGGTTTTGAACACCGCGCCCGGGCGCTCCCTTTCATTGAGGCCGGAGTCCCCCTTTTCATCGACAAGCCTCTCTGCGACAATCTGGAAGATCTGGCCTTTTTCAAATCCCATGTAGAAAAAGGAGTTCCTCTCATCTCTTCAAGCAGTATGCGCTACTGCAAAGAGATCGCCCCCTGGTTCCACGGAAAGTACAATGAAGTGGGTGAACTGCGTTTTATAACCATGACCATGCCGAAAAAGTGGGAAACCTACGGGATCCACGCCCTTGAAGCGCTTTGCGCCGTCACCGGCTGCGGATATATTTCCATCCGCAATACAGGTGACGAAAAACGCAACATCTGCCATTTGAAACACAAAAAAGGATTTGACGCCGTTATTGCCAACAGCAGCGACATGCTTTACAATCCGGTGATCTCCCTTACAGGCACCAAAGGGGCTTTCAACATCGTCATCAAAGACTCCTACACCTCGTTCCGCAACCAGATGCTCGCCTTTGTGGACTATCTGCGCTCCGGGACTCCCCCCATGCCCTTTTCCGAAACCGAAGAGCTGATGAAACTTGTGGCAGGCGGCATTGAAAGCCGTCTCAGAAACGGTGCAGAAATATTTATCTGAAAAAACATGAACTCCAAGAGTGAAATATACGATTTGATCGTTGTCGGCTCAGGTCCCGCCGGACTTGCGGGAGCTGTCTTTGCCTCTGACCGGGGCAAAAGGGTGCTGCTCCTGGAAAAAGAGAACCGTTTCGGGGGCAAGATCCCTCTTTCAGGCGGGGGCAGATGCAACGTGACCAATGTCCTTTCCGCAGAGGAAATGGCGCGCGCTTTCGGGAAAAAAGAGCGTTTTCTTCTCCCGGCGTTGCGGAACTTCACTCCGGAGGGGGTGCGCCGTTATTTTGATGAGCGTGGGGCGGAAATCGAAGTCACTGATAATTTCCACTGTTTTCCCCGTTCAAAAAAGGCCGCCGATCTTGTCAGGGCGCTTCTTGAGCACTGCGGCGAAAACGGCGTCACGCAACTGAGCGGCACAGGTGTTGATGAAGTGCTGATTGCCGACGGAAGTGTTCAGGGAGTCCGCTGCGGAAACAGAACTTTTTCCGGGCGGAACGTGCTCCTTGCCTGCGGCGGAAAATCCTACCCTGACTGGAGCGGCAGCGAAAGAGGATATGAACTTGCCAGGCGCGCCGGACATACAGTCACCCCCCTGTACCCCGCCATGACCGGCGTCAAGTGCATAGAAGAGTGGCCCAAAGAGTGTGCGGGGATCTCTCTTGAGGATGTGAGCTGTTTTATAGATCTTCCCGGTGAAAAAATGCGCTGCCGCGGGGAACTTCTTTTCACCCACGGCGGCATTTCAGCCTTTGCGGTCCTTGATCTGGCGGGCAGAGTCGGGGAACTTTTAACTGAACATGAGACAGTCCCCCTGAAACTCAATCTTTTTGCGTCGGTAAGTTCCGCAGAGTGGCAGGAAAGATTCCGGAAATTCCGGCAGGAAAAGGGAAAGACCCCGGCGGGAAAACTGATGGCAGAATATCTGCCCAAAAGAGTGATCCCCCATCTGGTCCCAGCCCCTGAAACGCCTTTTGCCCGTTACTCCGGGGAAAATGCGAAGAAACTTCTTGAAAACCTGACCGCTTTGACGCTCCGCGCCGACGGCACGGAAAACTGGCACAAAGCCATGGTGACCCGGGGCGGCGTTGATTTGAAAGAGGTCAACGCCAAAACAATGGAAAGCCGCCTCGTTCACGGACTTTTCTTTGCCGGTGAACTTCTTGACCTTGACGGTCCCTGCGGCGGCTATAATATCCAGTGGGCGCTGAGTTCCGGCGCCCTCTGCGGAAAAAGTGTCAGCTGCTGATCACTTGAAACAGCGGGCGCGTGCCAGCATCAGCTGCTGACCGGCAAGGGCGGCAAAGACCAGAACAGCGCCTGCAATAAAGATCCAGTGGGAACTTGCGGGGGTGATGAAAGCTCCGCCCAAGAGCGGTCCCACGATGCCCGTTGCCCCCACGATGGTTTCGTTGCCTGCCACATAGCGGTGGCTCTTGGTGGGGTGGACAAGGGAGTGAAAGACGAAAAAGAAGAAGAAGCATCCGGCATAGATCCCGAAAAGCACCGCCGACACAGCGAATCCTGCGAAAGAGGAGCAGAAAGCAAATCCCAGCAGAGCCGCGATGCCCAGCATATTGAGCAGCAGTCCGTTGAGGCGTTTATACATCCACTCTCTGCTGAAAAAGAGCATGTACCCGGCAAAGCTCTGGAAGAAACTCACCAGACACATGATGATCCCCATCTGATCTTTGGTGAATCCCAGAGCCTGAACGCCCCGGAAAGGTCCCATGGTGCGGATCAATGCAATAACCAGACATCCCATACCGCCCACAAGGTATCCCATCAGCACCATATCAGGGAAACGGGAGTAGTCGGTACTGTTTTTGCCTTCAACAGCCGCGTCATTTTTGGGCGCACTTTTGGGCACCAGCTCAAGCAGGATGAATCCCAGCGCCATCAGAAGTCCCGCCGCGATGCAGCAGACAAAAGCGCTTTTGACACTGACAAGACCGAAAAGCAGAGGTCCCAGAGCGAATCCCAGACTCCATGACCCGGGATAGAGCGCAGTGGAGCGGACGATCCCGGAACGGTTGTCCGCGATGTACCGCTTCATATACATCTGGAAAGGCGTGAAGAACAAAGCGCCGCAGCTGCCGGTGAGGATCAGCCACAGGAACTGAGTGTAGAGTCCGTCAAAGATCAGCAGTCCCAGAGAGACAAGGGCAATACCGATACTGGAACCGATGAGGATACGGTGGGATTTTTCAGGCTTGATGAAGCAGCCGCCCGCAAAAGCAAGAGCGGTGTAGATCAGCGCCCACACCGCCATGGTGGAGCCCACCATCCACGCGGGGACCTGGGCTTCGGAAAAGCGGAATGCGGCAATGAAAAGGATGCCGCTGACGGCGATATCCATAACAAGGGGGAAAAGATAAATCAGATTTTTCATTTTTGGTTAAACTTTATTTCAGAAAATATAATAGTTGAGTCTGGACCAGATACCAATGCCGTTCTGATCGTTGGGCTGTCCTGCAAGATAAGCATAATTGCCCTGTCGCAAAGTTACGACGTGTCCGTCAGCCATAAGGTTGTTGGCACCGCCGTTGTGGACCAGAGGGATCCCAGCCGTGGTGGAGGTTGTGGATCTGACCATGGGAGCGATGCCGGTGGTACCATTCATCTTGAGCGTGTAGTACATTCCGTCAAAGACCTTGCCGCCCTGACTCCCCACATAACTGTCGGCGATCCAGCCGTAAGCCGAAGGATTGGGGATCCGCTTGAGGATCAGGAAACGGGTAAGGCTCTGTGCCGGATCTATGATGCCCACAAAGCTGTAAGCGGCACTTTTGGTGGAATCCGAAGGATAAAGCATCATGCCGTAGGTCTGCTGGGTGAACGCCGAGTTGTAGTTGGTGTTGTAAGCCTTGCCGTTGAGCAGAGGATTGAGTCTGGGACAGAGGAACCGTTTATGGGCATTGCGCACACTGTCGCCGTCAGTACCGTAACCGAGGCCGGAGTAGCCGTGTTTCCACAACCGGGGCGCCCAGTTGATGTAGGTATCCTTGGTGTCATAGTAAGGCGGGGGCGAATTGCCTTTGAAATCGTTGCTGTAAGTCAGCAGCATCACGCCAATCTGTTTCTGGCGGTTCATGCAGTCGGTGGTGAACCCCGCCTCCCGGGCCCGCTGCAGAGAGGGCAGCAGCATGGAGGCAAGAATGGCGATAATGGCGATGACCACCAGAAGTTCAATCAGCGTAAACGCTGATTGAGTGAAGATGTGAAGGTGTGAAGAGCATTTTTGACGAGCGTCAAAAATGCGTGAAGCACGCCCTTGCGGGCGTAAGGATGTGTTGTTTTCTGTTTTAGAAATACAGTTCTGTTGTGCAGTAGTCACCAACAGTTCAATGAGGG
>JAGBWB010000344.1 GCA_017629975.1 Lentisphaeria bacterium | reverse complement strand
TTGTAGAACTGATGGTTGGCAAGATATTCAGGAGTCAGCCCCAGCAGACGGCATTCGGAAGGAGTAGGCGTATAGGGCGCCTTACATTCAGGACAGATTCGGCGCAGAAGACGCTGCGCCATGACCGCCCGCAGAGAGGTTGCCACCAGGAAGGGTTTGACCCCCATATCCACAAGTCGGGTAATGGCACCGGGAGCGTCATTGGTGTGGAGCGTGCTGAAGACAAGGTGTCCCGTAAGAGAAGCGTTGATGGCGATTTCAGCAGTTTCCACGTCTCGGATTTCACCGACCATGATGATATTGGGTGCCTGACGCAGCATACTTCGCAGTGCGGCGGCAAATGTCATATCAACATGCCGGTCCACCTGCACCTGATTGATACCGGGGAGCTGGTACTCAATAGGATCTTCCACGGTGATGAGTTTGCGCGCGGGGGTGTTGATGGTGTTCAAAAAGGCGTAAAGGGAGGTGGTTTTTCCTGAACCTGTAGGACCTGTCACAAGGAAGATACCGTCAGGGTAGTTGATGATGCGGTTGACCATGTCAAGGTCATCGGCATAAAATCCGAGTTTGGGAATATCAAGCTGGATACTTGCTTTATCAAGGATACGCATGACCACGCTTTCGCCGAAGTTGGTGGGAATGCTGGAAACACGCAAGTCCACATCCTGACCGTTGACAGTCAGACGGATACGACCGTCCTGAGGAATACGCTTTTCCGTAATGTCAAGACCTGAAAGGATCTTCACACGGCTGGTGAAGTTGGGCTGAAGATACTTCGGAGGACCGTCAACTTCACGGAGCGCACCGTCAATACGGTAACGCACCCGGTAACGCTTTTCCATAGGTTCAAGGTGGATATCTGACGCCTTCATCTTGTAGGCATCCACGATCAGTTTGGTCACAAGGCGGATAATAGGGGTATCATCATCTTCGGGCAGTCCGTCATTGGCAATACTGCTTTTGTCGATCACATTGTCCGACTCATCAAAGTCGCTCTGATCAACATCGCTGACGACCTCATCCTCCTTGTAGTACTTTTCAATCATCCTGGTGATCTGCGCTTCAGGAGCAACCACAGCATCCACATCGGTGCCAAGGAGATAGCGCAGAGTATCAAGTTTTTCCATATCTGTGGGATCGCTCATGGCGATAGTAAGCATATCATCATGCTTCATCACAGGGAAAACGCTGTAATAGCGGGCAATATCCACACTGATGGATGAAATGATCTCAGGTTCTATATCAAAGTCATCCAGGTCAACGACTTCCCAACCGTACTGCTGAGCCAGCATGGCAAGAAGTTCGCTTTCCTGAATTTTTCCCTGTTGAAGCAGAACGTCAACGGGATCAGTGATCTCATCGCTGTTCATGGCAGCTTCGCGGGCGTAATAAACGTCCTCAGCAGTGACCATGCCGTACTCTTCGAGCAGTTTCAATATGTATTCAATGTCGCGAGCCAAAAGAAACCTCCCAACTGTAAAAAACTATAAAAAAAATGTCATAAAGAAAAATTAACTCTGTTTACATAAAATGTCAAGTCCATTCTTCCACGTTTCGTGCAATTTTTTCCAATATTTGCCAATAATCGGCGATTTTTGCCTCTTCCTGTTCAAGGATCTCCGGCTCAGAGGAGGTACAGGGCGAGGAGGGGGCAAAGACGGTGCAGCTGTCCGGAACCTGAACGTTGGAAATATCAAACGTTCCGATCTCTTCAGCAAGACGGATGCACTCCAGCTTATCGCTCCCCACCAGCGGACGCAGCACCAGCATATCAACAGCTTTGCCCACAGAGTACATATTGGGGACCGTCTGGCTTGCCACCTGCCCCAGAGAGTCGCCGGTAACCAGCGCATGACAACGGCGGTGGCGGGCGACGATCTCAGCAATACGCATCATGGCACGGCGGTAAAGGACAGTTCTGAATTTCTCTTTGCAGTTGTCTCTCACAGCTTTCTGGAACTCGCTCAGATTGGCGATACAGAGCGTTCCCCGCAGCTGGTATTCATTGAGTTTCGCCGCCACACGCTGAACTTTTTCCACCGTTTCAGGGGGCGTGTAGGGCGCGCTGTGGAACGTGATATAATCGCAGGGCGAACCTCTTTTCATAATGAGCCATGCCGCCACAGGGGAGTCGATCCCTCCTGAAAGCAGGGTCATGACTCTGGGATTGCAGCCCACAGGCAGTCCGCCGGGAGCGGGGAGACTTTCCATAAAAAGCACGGCAAATTCATCACGGACTTCACACCCGAGAGTAATTTGAGCATTGTTCAAGTCAATTGAGAATTTCTCTTCACCGGTCCTTGCGGCAACGGCGGAAACAAGGTCGATCTCAATATCTTTGGAAGTCAGAGGAAAACGTTTGTTGCTCCGTCTTGCCCGCACTCTGAATGAAGGTTTTCCTTCACTCTGATTTGCATTGATGGCGGCAGATGCAAGTTCCACTGCAATGGGGCGAATCTGCTCCATATCAACGGCAGTGATGACGGCAGGGGAAAAACTTTCAAGTCCGAAACACTTGCTGAGCTGCACCTTGATCACATCAAGCTGTTCTGCTGTAAAGGCGCCTTTATCATCGCGCTCCACCCGGACTCTGCCTCTGACCCGGGAAACTTTGATCCCCTCAAGAGTTTTGAGCAAATGGCGGATATTATCCACCAGACAACGCTCAAACATGCTGCGGTTGTTGCCTTTGGTGGCGATTTCGTGATAACGGCAGATAATACAATTATACATCTTCAACACCTCTTCAGGAACGGCAAAACTCAGGATCTTCCTTGAGCAGTGCGTCAAAGTATTCAATGGTCAGCTCAAGACCTTTTCTCAGGGGGGTCACAGGCTGCCAGTTGAGGATCTCTTTTGCCTTGGTGATATCAGGGCGGCGCTGTTTGGGATCATCTGCGGGCAGTTCCTTGCGGATGAGTTCAGATTTTGAACCGGTCAGTTCAATGACAAGTTCCGCAAGCTGCAATATGGTGAATTCGCCGGGGTTGCCGATGTTGATGGGACCTGTGATCTCATGGGGTGTCGCCATCATGCGGATCATGGCTTCAATAAGATCGTCACGGTAGCAGAAGCTGCGGGTCTGGGAGCCGTCGCCGTAAATGGTGATGGGTTTATTCTGAAGCGCCTGAAGAATAAAATTGCTGACCACCCGTCCGTCATTGGGGTGCATACCGGGGCCGTAGGTGTTGAAAATACGCACGATCTTGATATCAAGGTCGCACTGGATCCGGTAACTGTTGAAAAGAGTTTCGGCACAGCGTTTGCCCTCATCGTAACATGAACGGATCCCGATGGGGTTCACATTGCCCCAATACTCCTCGACCTGAGGATGGACAGCAGGATCACCGTAGACTTCTGAAGTGGAGGATTGGAGGATCTTTGCGCCGATGCGCTTGGCAAGTCCCAGCATATTGATGGCGCCGTGAACGCAGGTCTTGACCGTCTGCACAGGATCTTTCTGATAGTGGACAGGGGAAGCGGGACAGGCGAGATTGTAGATCTCATCCACCTCAACATAAAGGGGGAAACTCACATCGTGACGCATCAATTCAAAGCGGGGATTGCTCAGCAGATGGCGGATGTTGCGTTTTGCCCCGGTATAAAAGTTATCCACGCAAACCACATCATTTCCGCGGTTCAAAAGTTCTTCACAGAGCTTTGAACCGAGAAAACCGCTGCCGCCGGTAACTAAAACAGTGCGATTGCCCATAGGTGCATATTTCCTTATATTTTCTTGCGGCAGAAAGAGATGATGCTTTC
>JAGBWB010000343.1 GCA_017629975.1 Lentisphaeria bacterium | reverse complement strand
TCTGAAGACGGCACGGTTATTTTCAACAAACTGCACCACATCATTTGCGGAAAGTGAACACACGGAAATTTTATTGTTCAATGAAGTTTCCGCGTCAGCATAAGTCCACTGCCATTCTCTCTGTATTTCATTCATTTGAGAAAAGCTTGCTTTCATCCCCATTTCTTACCTTTCATATGCCGAAGCGATAATTTTTCTGATGCAGTATATTCCTGAGCCACACATCATAATATAGCATCAGGAATATGAAAATCAAGAAAACTTTACAATTTTTTGCGCCATTAAAAATCATGATCCGGAAATCCTGATTCCGCAGATTTTTTAAGGAACAGCATTCAATGTAAAGACAAATTTTCTGTTGAAATTTGATTTTCAGACTGCCATATCAAAGCATTTCAAGGGGGAATTCGCTCCAGCTTTTCCCGTACCAGTGGGCAGTTTCCTGTAATTTCAACGGTTCTTTTTCGCTGGGGTCATAGACGGCGGCGACGGTGTATCCTGCATTTCTTGCGGTAACAGCGGCATAAAGAGCATCTTCAAAAACGATGGTTCCGGCAGGTTCTGCGCCCAGAACTTCAGACATCTTGAAAAAAACCTCCGGAGTCCGTTTGGAAGTCTGCATTTCAGCACAGCTGAAGACGCTCTTGAAATAGACGCTTAACCCCACACGCTCCAATGCAGGAACGACCAAACCTGTTTCAGTAGCGGTTATAACGCCGCAGGGAATGTTATTTTTATGCAGATGGGTCAAAATGTTTTTGATACCGGGTTTGATTTGAGCCTTGCTCCGGTAGAACTCTTCCACGATTTGCCATGTTTCAGCATAAGCCTCTTCAAGAGAGACGGTCAACGAAAATTCTTTTATGACATACTCAAGGGCGTTACGCATGGAAATGACTCCCAGTTTGCCATCCAGGTCAATATCTTCATCGACATTATGCCGCAGCAGAAACTCCCGGCAGAGATTGCTCCATATACTCATGCTGTCAAGCAGAGTTCCATCCAGATCAAAAATCGCAGCTTTGGCTCTCATAACTTTTCCTGACTTTTTATTTTACTTCAGCTCAGATATAAATTTTCATTGTTTACTCAGTCGATCAGATTCTTCCCCACGGGCAGCGAACCGTCAAGAGCGGCACGGAAGGGCGGTACGCTGATTCCGGAAAGGGATTTCAAACCGAATCCCCGCGGGTTTTCTGCCCAACCGTACCATACGGCAAAAGGTTTTTCCAGTGCCTCTGAAGTCAGTTCTATGGTATCAGACGCAAGAAACCTGACCGCCGCTTCATGGGCAAACAACTCTTTTCCGGCAATAACGAATCCCTCCACGGGAGATTCTCTGTCAAGTTCCTCATCAAATTGAAGTACAAGTCCCCTCCCCTCAAGAAAAACTTTTTTCACGCGGGGAATCTTCACGGGATTCCCGCTGAGCCGGGCAAATTCATAATCAGCAATTCTTTCAGCGACCTCTTTTTTGTTGCGGGGATGGATATCGCAGACATCGCCCGAACCGATGGTATTCACAAGAGTACTCCCGGTATTTTCAGCGGCACGCCCCTGTGCCTCCCGGAGCAGCGGCCAGGTACCGAATGGAGCAAAGCGGTGCACCGGCTGAAAGTCCGGCAGCTGGATGATACAAAAATGCAGTTTGCTGTCAAGAAAGTTCCGCCGCCAGTCAGAGATCATTACTTCCAGAAGCTCCTGATAAATGTCTGCGGAACAGATGGCGTTTGCCTCCCCCTGATACCAGAGGACTCCGGCAAGGGCGGTGCCTTCTATGGGGCGGAGCATGGTATCATATAAAATGTGCAGACTGTTGGTTCCCCCCTGACCGAAGTTGCGCATACAGGTCATGCCTTCAGTTCCGGCATCAAAAGTTTCTTTCATCTTCCAGATCCCGGCAAGTCCCACACGGATGGAACCGTCTTCAGACTCAAGATACATCTCTTTTGCGGGCCCTGTCATGCCGCCGTCGGTACAGATGGAGTAGAGAGAAAGAGCTCTGACTGCGATGATATTTTCCCCCTCGTGGAAAATAGCCTCCGGAACTTCATAGACACGCAGCACATTCCAGTACGCCATGGAATAGGCATCCCCGGTGGAGCCGATCTCTTTTCCGTTGATAAATGTACGGTCATATTTGTCTACGGCGCCCAGATGCAGGGTAAAACGATGTTTTTCCGCCCCTGCTGGAAGGCTGACGGTACGGCGGAAACAGAATATCCCGGCATGATTATGTCCGGCCTGAGTCCAACTATCAGGCAGCAGCATTGATTCCCATTCAGAATCATCATATTCCTCTTTGCAGAATCCCGCCTCAATACCTCCGTCGGCTGGCTCTTCCGGAAAAAGTTTGCGGAGCGCCCGCTCAAGTTTTCCACCCTCATCACCGGGAAAGATCTCACAGTCAAGATCAAGAGAAGCGACCAGTTCCTCATAACGTGCCGTTTCTTCAGCGTAAGCCGGAGTGTTGAGCAGAGAGTATTCGCTGATAAATGCTTCTATATTCACACCGCCGTGAGCTGCACTGATGATCCCCACGGGGATCTGAGTCTTCTTTGCCATTGCAGCGGCAAAGAAACCGCCTATGGCAGAAAATGTGCTCAACGTTTCCTGAGATGCCTTGATCCAGCTGCCCTCAGGAGCCGACGCGGCGCCGTAATAGCTCCGCACCGGGAGCGGAAAAATCCGGACCATACGCAAATCCTCTTCATCAAGGGATGAGGCATCGGGAAGAGCATTTTTCATCAGCATTGCCATATTGGACTGCCCGCCCGCAATGTAGACATTTCCGAAAGCAATATCTTCAAAAAGGGCTTTTTCATCGCCGCAGACAACAGACATCTGCAATCCGGAGGCAGGTTTCATAGGAGGGATCCTGAAAGTAAATTCACCGAGCTGATTGGCAAAAATCGCAAGACGGCACTCTCCCACAGTGAGTTCAACCCGTTTGCCCGCCTGAGCTCTGCCTCTGAGAATACAGGTTTTTCCGTGTTGAAAAACGGCGTGATCACCGTAGAATCCGGCAATTTGGAGCTTGACACTTCTCCCGGAGCGATCTTCAGAGGATCCCTTTTCAATATCATCCAACACCAGCATTCTGTTCCTCACTTCAAAAACATCGGTCTTTTATCAATTGCATCACGGCACATCCTGCGGCACACCCAAAAGAGAATGGCTCCGTTGACGACTGTCACGACAAACCATGACACAGGATAAGATATCATCAGATTTTCCATAGTGGGATGCAGGGGGAAGATCCAGAAAACCCAGGCGATCCGGAGTACACAGACCCCCATCAAGGTGACAATAGTGGGTTTTATGGTGTGTCCCAAACCGCGCAAGGATCCGCTGATCACATCCATTGAGCCGCAGAAAAAATAGGTGGTCAGCAAAATCTCAAGCCTGATCATGCCCCATCGGATGACTTCAGGATCCGGATTGTAAATTTTCAGAAGCGGCTCTCCGAAAAAATAGACGCCCCAACCGGAAAGGAGCGAAACCACAAAGGAACAGACAAAACACCATCCGATACTTTTGAAAATGCGTTTGTATTTGTGAGCGCCGCTGTTCTGCCCGGTAAAGCTGATGGCGGTATAATAGTAAACGGAACAGGCAACATAAACGATACTTTCAAGACTGTAAGCGGCAGTGTTGCCGGCAATAGCTTCTGAGCCGAGAGAGTTGACTGAGGACTGAATCACCAGGGTGGAAAGGGAAAAGAAAGATCCCTGAATACCTGCCGGCAGACCGATCCGGAGCATTTCCTTGAAAATATCACCGCTGAAGCGGATCGATTTCAAGACCAGCTTACTGGCATCCTGAGCAGAAAGCAGAACGGCGATCACAAGAACTGCTGAAAGGGCGTTGGAAATCATTGTTGACAATCCGACGCCCAGAACTCCCATGTGCAGAAGCGGTACGAAAAGCAGATTAAGCAGTACCTTTACCACACCTGCAATCATCATGAAGATGAGGGGGCGCCGGGTATCCCCCAGAGCCCGCAGGATCGCTCCGCCGAAGTTGTAGAAAATGACAAAGGGGATCCCTGCACAATAGATTTGCATATAGCATGTGGAGTTTTCAAGGATATCCTCCGGAACAGACATCATCTGCAACACCGGGCGGGATATCAATATTCCGATCACGCCCATGATCACACCGCCGTAAAGCGCCACTGCCGATGAGGTATGGACGGTCTGCGAGAGGCGTTTGTCATCTTTGGCCCCCGTGTAGCGGGCGGCAAGAACATTGGCACCCACGGAAATGCCGAAAAAGATATTCAAAATCAGCACAGTAAATCCGCAGGTGGCTCCCACTGCCGCCATTGATCCCTTGTCAGCAAACTGTCCGAGGACGATCAAATCTGTTGCCTGAAACAGCAGCTGAAGCACATTTGTTACAGTCAAGGGAATCGCAAAGAGTACGATTTTTTTGAACAACGGTCCATGACACATGTCTATTTTAAATTTACTGTCAGAATTCACTTCTCACCTCTGCCGCTCTGCAATTCCCGTAAAAATTCTCTATTTTCTGCGGGTTGGAATACAATTTTATATTAAAAAGATAATATATCATTCCGGGCGGTCATTTACAAACGTTTCATCAAAGAAAAAAAGAAAGCAGTGCACCTCTTGAAATATCCCTCTTCTGTTTTTTACATGAGTTGAATGTAAGAACATTTGCAATTCTGCTTCCGCAGGGTTATATTAACAGAAGACTGTTTTCAATGGCAATAAAAAGGAAAATTTTATGCAGTACAAGTTTTGGATCCCCCTGCTGGCAGCACTGATAGTGAGTCAGGCGGGGGCCGCAGAGTATTTTGTCGGCGTCAGCGGCTCGGACAAGAATCCGGGAACTTCAGAAAAAGCCCCTTTCCGGACCATCAGCCATGCGATCCGGAAAATCGTTCCCGGAGACATTGTGACCATTCTTCCCGGTGAATACCATGAAGAGGCACAGAGAAATGATTTGGGAGGGGAGTTGAACCGTCCTACCATCATCCGGGCAAAAATTCCGGGTACAGTCCATATGCGCGGCGATATCCCTGCTCCCAAATTCACCAAAGTTCCCGGCAGAAAAAATGTCTATATGTGCCAGGTCGACAAGATGCCTGAATATGTTCTTGAAAGAGACACTGTCAAAAGATATTTCAGCGTACCATCTGTTTCCGAGGTTGAAATGGCAGCCGGAACATTTTTCAAGGATGTGAAAAACAAGCGGATCTATATCCAGACCAGCGACACCCTTGAACCTGAAAAACATCTCATCACCTTTTCTGTCATCAGAGGAGATGCCATCAGATTTTCAGGATCAAGCAATAAAAATATCCATATCAGCGGAATCATGTTCAGCGGTTTCCACGCAGCGGCACCCAATCCCGGGTATATGTCCACTTTCGGCGGAGTTTTCATCCGTAATGCCGTCAACTGTTCAGTCAAAGATTGTATCGTCTATCTTTCCGGCAGCGGCATCATCATGAAAGGAGTCACCGGTACGACCGTTGAGAATTGCGTTCTGTTTGCCAACCACACTGATTTCAATAATTCCGGCGGCAATCTGGTATTCTACGGCCCCGTCAAAAATTCAACTCAGCGCAACATCCTTTCTTTTGCCTCCAATGGTGCGGGGGTGCGGCTTTACGGCGGAAAGTTCCTGAACTGCCTCATTGAAAACTGTTATGCTTTTGACAATGCTTACGGCGATATCTGGATCAAGCCCGCCAGCAATACGTCAGTGGTCAAAAGTTCTTATGCCGGCTCCCTCATGCAGGCACGCCGCATTGAAAACTCTATTTTCACCAGAGGCGACACCAAATACCACGGTAAGGCGGTCAAGAGCATCTGCCGGGAGCGTGAACGCCATTTCGATCCCGAAAAAGAGTTTGTCTCCCCTGCCAGTCTGGACTTCCGTCTTATGAAAAACTCCATCTTCCGCAAAGGAGGTGACAGAGGAGTCAAAGGATATGATCCCAAAGTTGTTTTCGACGATGCCTCCAAACTTGTTTCCGGCGGCACACTTTATTTCTCTGCGCCTGTCAAGAAAAATGTGATTCTGCGTGATCTTGAAAATATCACTCTCCGCGGACGCGGCATAATGCCTGCGGTCCTCAAAGGAGATCTTGTTCTTGAAAACTGCAAAAATGTCCGTCTGGAAAATGTGAATATCATGGGCAAGGCCTCTTTCAAGGGATGCTCCGGACTCACCATCAGACGCAGTGCATTCCTCAAAGATGTGGTCATCCCCGCCAAATCCCAGGTGCGTCACAACCTTTTTGCAGGTTCCGTCAAGGGCGCCGACGAAGGATTCCTGAGAGGGAATATATTTTGCGTTTCTTACAGCGGGAAGCCCCGGTTTTCCGGTTGGAACGCTTACGTCAAAAACAACATTCCTGCTTTTGAAGTCTGTTCATGGCGCGCTCCTGCCCCCATCTTCAACAACGCTGCCGCAGGCGATCTGACCCTTAAAAATCACTCTCTCTTCGCTGGACGCAGTGGTGACGGATTCCCCGCCGGGCAGTACCGTTATGATGTTGTCAATAATTATGACGGCGTCACCTTTGAAAAGGGCAACGTCTCCTCTTCAAGTGCAACGTTCCTCATCAACAGTGCGTCTCAGGTGAAAGCAACAGTGAAACTGACTGCTCCCGGTGCGGCCTCCGTCTCCCAGACCATCAACACCAAAGGCAGCGGAGCTTTTGCTTTCACAGGGCTCCGTCCCGGCGTGACTTATAAAGCGGTCTGCACAGTTGTCCCCACTCCTGAGGCGCGTTTGACCAATGCTCCTGTCAATTCTGCAAATAGCCGAAAATACTCCTGTTCTCTGAAAACTCTGACCAGGGACAAAGCTCCCCGCGTCTGGCATGTTTCCTCCAAAGGCGACAACGCCAATGACGGCAGCACTCCTGCCAACGCCATTGCAGAGATCAATGCCGCTATCCGGCGGGCGGCTCCCGGCGATACGATCCTGATCGGTTCCGGAGTCTACACCGAGCAGCTGCGCATCAACAGCACCGGAACCAAAGGCAAGTTTCTGACCATTGCAGGTGCTCCCGGTGCTGATGTGGTCATTGACGGCTGCGGAATGTTCTATTTTGGCGCACAGATCATCAACAGAAAATTCATTAAGATCGACAATCTCCGTTTCATCAGACTTGCAGGTTCCGGCGGTACGCCTGATGCCGGCAGCATTTACATCCGCAACAGTTCTGACATCCATATTTCCCGGATTTTACATGACAACCGCAACGGCAGCAGCCAGCGCAGTTTTGTGGGTGTGGACTCCAGCCGCATACTCCTTGAAAACAGTGTTCATATCACCCCTTTCGGCGGATACCAATTCACCCGATGCCCCGATCTTGAGATCAGGAATTGTGTTTTCTTCCGCGGCAAAACGCTCAACGGCAGAGTTTACACCGCCGAGAAAATGGCGGCACATGTTCATCATTGCATCTTTGCCGGACAAGAGTACCAGAAGGTGAAAAATCCGACTTTCGGAGCCAATGACATCGGCACTTTCAACGAACATGACAACGGCTTTATGATCCGTCTGCCCCGCAACGAAAAGCTGCTCATCGGATTCAACGCCCGCAACGGCAAAAAACTCCCCTCAAGCTATGGCAGTTTGGAAAAACTCAGAACAGATACGGAAAACTTCTTCAAACAGACCCTTTCGTATACTGATTATCTCAAGTCAGAAAGGCGCAAAGACACCGCTCTTTTCAGCGATCCCGGAATAAAGGCACTCTCTTTCTTCTACCGGTTCAAATCACTGGATCACTGGCAGAAACAATTCTTTTCCACCAAACCTGCGGATAAAAAATTCCTTCATGAAGCCAGAAAGAAAGAACTGCAATACGGCAAAGAAATCAAGATCACAGACTTTATTGCCACAGCCCCCGAATATCGCAAACGGAACATCGGCCTTGATCCAAAAGCCTTTGAAAAGTAAAGTTCTTTCCCCGCAGATGCCCTCTGATGGACTTTCAGAGGGCATGAATTTTTTTGTTACAGAGGTAATTATGAACAGAATTCCAGTTGACGCCCTTTTCTTTGACTTTGACGGAACTTTGGGCGATACCCGGCAGGGGATCCGAAACATGTGGAAACATACCATCGCCGAAGCCGGTGTCCAATGTCCTGAGTTTGACAGGATTTTCCGCGTGGGGCCTCCGGCGGATGCCATGGCGGCACAGCTTTTTCCTGAGTTTTCCCCGGAACAGCAGCAGGAAATGGCAGCACGTTACAAGAAAAATTACGACAGCTCCGACATGATCGGCGAAACGCCTTTCCCCTGGAGCGAAAAAATTCTGGAACATTTTTATTCTGCCGGAAAAAAAATCTACGTTGTCACCTATAAACGCATGGTATCGACTTTGACTCTGATCAAACGTTACGGTTTTGAAAAATATTTTTCCGGAGTCTGGGGATGCGATGCCATCCCCGGTCAGAATATGCCCAAAGGTGAGCTGCTCAAACTTGCTGTCCGCATTTCAGGGGTTGCCCCCGAAAAGTGCATGATGATCGGCGACACCGAACTGGATATCCTTGCAGGACACGAAGCAGGTGTCCACACCTGCGCCGTCACCTGGGGCTACGGCGACCTCAAAAAACTCGCCGACGCCAATCCTGAAGTGACTCTTTCTGTCGCCGATCTGGACCGCTTCCTGTAAGCCGAACTCCCATTTTTTCCCCGCAAAAAAAACTTGCCTCCCGATCTACGCCGGGAGGCAAGGCATCTCAATTGAAAAATTATTTCTTCAAGATG
>JAGBWB010000342.1 GCA_017629975.1 Lentisphaeria bacterium | reverse complement strand
CTGCCAGCTCTTTTGACATCTATCCGGATATGCCGACTGACGGTTTTTTCGTAAAATTTCTGGCACCGGATACCGGACTGCCTCTTATGCTCCTCCGTTACGGAGAATCGCTGCGCTATGACAGCAACTGGTTCAAGCACATCAATTACAGTTATTGTGCACTTGAAATGATCCTTGAGGGAGAAATGGAATACTTGAGCGACGGAGAACGTCACCTGGTTTCCAATGGAGAGCTCTTTCTCATCGTTCCCGGAAGCAATGTACGTTATTGCCGGACTGATCGTTCAAAGGGGATCCGAAAAATCCACTTGATCTTCTGCGGTTCCCTGGCAGGGCTGCTGCTTTATATGCTTGGGTTCAGACAGGACACCCACATCAAAGTGGATTCGCCGCAAAGATTTGAAAATCAGCTCCGTATGATCGGTCGTTTTCTTGAAAATCCGACACCGGAATCTACACGGCAAGGCTCTGTTGAACTTTATAAACTGCTCCTGGATCTGGCTGTTTTTACCGATTTCAATCTGCTTCCCGATGAAAAACACTTACGTGCACTCATTCGTTTTCACGACAGGCAAATCAAACTTTCCTTTGACAACAGCGACCTTGAACAACGTTTGAGCAGGGGACACTCCACGCTCAACAAACTTTATAAAAAGTACACAGGTCTCCCACCTCACCGCTACCACAGAGCCAAACGCCTGGCCTTTGCAGCGGAATTGCTCTGTACCACCACGCTGCCGATCAAAGATATTGCTGCTGAATGCGGATTTTCCAACAGCAAATACTTTCTTGTCCTTTTCAAAAAAGAATACGGTCTTTCACCGGGAAAATTCAGAACCGCCAACAGCTCAGTTCTTCAGGAGATTGAAAAAGCCGGAAAAGAATGATCCTTTCCGGCTTGAAAAAAAACACACTTTTCAGCGGTAAAGCTGACCTGTGAACCCTTTGTAATCAGCAACCTCAAAGGGCGCAGTTTCAACAGTATAGGGGAAATCCGCTTTGGTAATAAGACGGTTTTCCTTGTAGCAACGTTTGATGAGTTCTTCCATAGGACGGATGATCCGCAAGGTATTGCCCTCTTCATCCACAGTAACGTCGACCAGTGACGCAGGCAGATCAACGATGGGAGCAGAATCAAAGACCGCATTGCTGACCAGCACCGCTTTGGAGGCAAGTTTCACCGTGCAGATGAAACCGTCAGGATCAGCAATCCGGTTGCGGATGCCTTCCCAGACGTTGAGACGGACATCCACACCTGCCGCAGAATCGATACGCTCGATTTCATTGCCGTCCAGATCGGTGATAACCGTTTCCTTCTGTGTATAGTGAATGATCCCCTTCTCACACTCAATGCAGGAAATGGGGCCTTCTGTTGCAGGGATCGCATGGGAGGCATAGAAAAGGATCTCTTTGCCGTCATTGGTCATCACCCGGATATCAGCAGTGTCGCAGCTGGCAATGGGATTGACTCTGAACATACCGGCTTCCACGCTCTTCACATCGGCAGTCCCTTCAAAGGTATTTCCGGCATAAAAGAGCAGCAAGTTGAGATAATGAGCAACAGCGTTGGTAAAAGGAGAGTCCAGAATGGGAGCACCGGCGGGAGAGAAAAGAGCCCCAGCCCAGCCGTTTCTGCCGTAATAAGCATTTTTCCGGGGCCAGAGAGCATAACATTTAAAGCGCAAAGCCTTACCCAGTTTGCCGGAAAGAAGCAGTTCCTTGATCCGTCGGGTTTCGGGCTGATAGATGGTCTGATATCCGACGGCAACGAATTTGCCGGCTTTCCGTGCGGCTTCTTCCATTGCTTCGGCATCAGCCAGAGTGGGGGCAACAGGTTTTTCCACAAAGACATTGGCACCGGCGGCAAGAGCGGCTTCGGTCATGGGACGGTGGAGCGCGATACCGGTGGGAATACAGCAGATATCGATTTTTCCTGCCAATTTGGCAAACATGGAGGGATAATCTTCAAAAATCTCAACATTGAGAGCCTTGATGCGCTCAAGATTTTCGGGTGAGACCTGATTCTGATGGATCACTGCGGCAATGAAGTTGACTCTTCCTGCCTCATGTTCACGGAAAAGGTCGTTAAGATGCGTAACTCCGAAACCGGAGACACCGATAATGGCTGCGTTCAGCATAAAATCAAAAACTCCTTATATAGGTTAACGTTTTTTAGAAAAAATAGAAACATCAAGATCAAGCTTGGCCCGTTCGATCTCTTCCATGAATGTGGGCAAACTTCCGGTGGGTTCAAAGACTCCTTCGATCCTGTTTTCAGCGTTCCATCCGGTCTGACGGAAGGTAAAAATATCCTGCATGGTGATAATATCCCCTTCCATTTTTGTGATCTCACTGATGTTGATGACTTTGCGGCTTCCGTCCCTTTCACGGGTGATCTGCACCACCAGATGAATGGCTGAAGCTATCTGTTCTCTGATCGCTCTCAAAGGCAGATCAAACCCCGCCATGAGCACCAGAGTTTCCAATCGGGCAAGAGCATCCCGGGGCGAATTGG
>JAGBWB010000341.1 GCA_017629975.1 Lentisphaeria bacterium | reverse complement strand
GTAAACGCTGATCGAGTGAAGATGTGAAGGTGTGAAGAGCATTTTTGACCGTTGTCAAAAATGCGTGAAGTGCGCCCTTGCGGGCGTAAGGATGTGTTGTTTTTATAAATTATTTTGAGGTAATAAAACGACAAAACCCTAACTTTACAAGCAGCACTCACCAGAAGTTCGATCAGCGTAAATCGGCGATGCATTTTCACCTCCCCTGTTTTTATTTTCGGGTAAATTTGACAAGAACGACACAGGAATCACCTGTGTAATCAATATCCACAGTATTTTCAATTTGTTCAAAATAGATTCTGTCAAGCTCATTGTGCTCATCCAGCAGCTCAACCCCGGAAATATCCACGCCGGAGTCAAAGGAAATGCGGATCCTGCCGCAACCGGTATTGGTGCGGTAGGCACTGACCAGAAGGGCATATTCTCCTTTCTCATTGTGACCGGCAAGAGCGTAAACGGGTTCTTCACATTCGCAGGAGATCCGCTCCGTGTAGCGGACGATGTCGCCGAATGCCTTCAAACCGTAATAACTGGGAGTCGGGGCAAAGAGATCGTAGATACCGTAACCCCTGGCAGTTCCTGTGGTGTAGTAGTTTCCCATGTCGATGGGGGCATCCTGCCAGGCGGTCAGGACGGCACAGAGCATGGCGGCACTGTTGAGACCTTTGGATTCTCTGTAATATCCGGAGAGATACTTGCGCTGGACTTTCACAGGACTTTTGAAATACCATGCAGGATGACGGGGATGATAGTGCCACTCATTCAAGTGGAGTTCCGTATTTTTAAATCCGGCATCATCCAGCTTTTTCCGGACGTCAAAAACCATATCCTTGTGTTTCTGAACAGAGTCGCTATACATATGGCAGGAGTAAAAATCCAGAGGCGCATTGTGTTCTTTGCAGTAATTCAGAAAGTCAACGGCATATTTTCTGGGTTCGCCGTGAGAGGGACCGCCGAACTTCAATTCAGGGAAGGTGTTTTTCAGTATGGTTGCAAGTTCGCAGTAAAATTCATTGAATTCTTCAATGGTTCCGCCGAACTGCCGGGGAAGTTTTCTTCTGACGGCAACATCATTTTCCCACTCCCAATCCCAGTTTTCGGGTTCGTTCCAGATCTCCCAGTATTGGATATTCCAGTGATGTCCCTCCCATTTGCCGTAATTGAAGTGGCGGATGATATTGGCGCATACGGCAGCATATTTTTTTACATCTTTGGGTTTGTCGCACCAGTATCTTTTTTTGCCGTGTTCGATACTGACTCCCAGGCGGTACATGACCTGCGTACCGCAGTCCAGGATTTCTTTGATGTAATCATCAGTATGGGGGAAGTAGTAGTTGGCGGGATCTTCAGCATCAAAATCCATGTTGGGGAAGATCTGGGGGATATCCACCAGACGGCGGCCGGGATTTTCATAGGGCGCATCGTGAAGACGGGTGATGGGAATGTTGAGAGCCGCAAAATCAGAAGCATGATCGCCATAAGGATGATCTTCGGCATTGGAAATCATGGAGGGCCCGAGATTGCCACCGTTGATCTTACGGATCTTACCTGCCGGAACTGAGAGATTGACTTTGACTTCTGAACGGGTCATGTTGTTCTCCTGATGGTTGATACTGATAAAAGTTTGTTTTTGGTGTCCGGGAATTACCTTAGCATTTGACCGCATTTTTTACAAGGGGAACAGAAGAGAAATTGAAGTGTTTGTTCAAGATGAATGGTATATATATGTAAGTTATTGAAAGATATTGAGTAATATTAAAAAAAACATCTTTAAGCGATGGTATATTTTTGATTTGTTCAGCAGAGAAACTTGAAAAATAAGAAAAATATGGTATCTTATATACCATTACGGCAGATGTCAAGAGGTATAAATACAATGGGCAAGCTCAATCTTTACGAAAACATCCGTGACAAACTTATGCTGGAACTGCTCAACGGCAAGTTCCGGACAGGCGATCTTTTTGCCACTGACGAGGAACTTTGCGCCCGTTTTCATGCCGGAAGAAACACTGTCCGTCACGCTGTCAGGCAGCTGGTGGAGTCGGGATATCTGACTTACCGCCGCCATGTGGGGATCTGTGTCGGCGCCAAGTATACGGAGAACAAACCTCATCAGCCCGACCGCAAAGTGCTTCTTATGGTTCCCTCATGGAGTTATGTCTACGGCTACAAATATGAATCCCTGCTTATGCCGGTATTGACTTCCGGGGAGGGACTTTCGCAGCCTTATGAAGTGGAGCTTGCTGCAATTGAAGAGTTTGAAGGACCGGATAAAAACTTTTCCGGCAGCGAAGATATTGTTCTGGCTGTTGATCCGGGCGAAAAGTGTATCGGAAAACTCCGGGATTTTATCGCATCCGGGGGCAAAGTTCTGATTTTTCACAACAATACAGAGCTGCCCGGAGCCTGTTTTATCACTCCCGCAGGAGGCTGCCGGAGCGTTGTCAGATATTTTTATGATCTGGGACACCGGAATATCGGAATAATATGTCACTTTGGAGGACACAGGGAAAATTGGAATTGGATGACCGATTTTATCAAAGCGATGAACGAGTTTTCTCTTCCCATTCTTCCCGGAGCCATCTGCGACGGACGCATGCTCCACGAATATAACGGCGAAAGTCTTGACCGGGTGACGGCATGGCTTTGCGTCAACCGCCGCAATCTGAACAATCTGCTGGAGTTCAGCCGGAAGAAAAATCTGAAGATCCCGGATGACCTTTCAGTCATTTGTACCGATGAATCCGGGAATCCCTCTCTGGGGATCGGTAATCTCTCATGGGATTTTCAATACCTCGCCCGGATGATCGACGAACAGCTGAACAACTATGTCCCCGCCACATACCCGCTCCCCCATATTCTTGATCCCAGAGAAAGTACGGCTCCGCCGCGGCAGAGCCCAAAGACATTCTTCAGCTGAAAAGTACAGAAAAAGGTTTAATGTTTGATCACGAACTCTTCAGCAGGGATCCCCATTTCAGCTTCTTTGCCGAAGTTGGCAAAGACTTCAGTTCCGTCGGCGAATACGGTATGTTCCACATTCTCTGAGAGGAACTCGTGTTTTACCATTTCGGCATTGCAGCAGTTCCGCAGTTCTTTTGAGATGCGCAGAGAATCTTTCCCGAAGTCCCAGGGGAGCATTCCGTAGAGCGCCACCCGGTTCACATAGGCAACGCCGTGGGTTCCGGAAACCCCCTGTCCGCAGAAAGTAAGCACACTGTCATGGTAGACCAGCTGGTAGAAAGGAATGGGCTTCATATTCCCCCCCTGACAGGTGTTGATGGGGGGATAAGCTCCCAGGTCGATATCCTGAACGGCGAACTCGTGGGGCGCTCCCTCGGTGGCGACGGCGCCGATGTGCTTTTTCGCCTCGCGGAACGTTTCAATGCGCCACATGGCATCATCCCGTTTTGATCCGGGATGATCGGGATGATAGCAGTTGTTGAGGGCGGTGCACCCCTGAACATCCAGATAAATGGCGCCTCTGCCGCACATCCGGGCGATATGGGGAAGATCCCGTTTTGCATACTTGAGCGTCTCTTTGCCGCAGATGATGTAGCATCTGCCGCCCCGCCAGATGCCGCCCTTGAGTTTTCCGCCGTCAATGGTGCGGATCACCTCATCAAAGGAAAAATCCTCGCCGTTGGTGTAGACATCCTTGTAATTGTCGTGAACAGAGAAGATGAATCCGTCGGAGATCTTTCTGCCGTATTCGGCGGCGGCGGTGAACTCCGCTTCGGTGCCCCGTTCAGGATTGGGGGGGAACCGGGTGGGATATCCGCTGTCAAAGCCTTTGTTGTTCCACCCGGTGTTGAGGATGCAGACCCGGTCAAATCCCGCTTTTGAAGCGGTGTCGAAAACCTCTCTGGCGCTCCAGTTCCCCGGACGCCCCTCGGATTCCCCCTCTTCAAAAGTCCGCACATAGAGGGAGTAGTCCTTTTTGATGTGGGGAGGGACCTCTTTGGCAAAGGTGTTGTGTTTCCAGATGACGGAGCCGTAAAGTTTCAGGACTTCAGGCGAAAGAGCCGCTTTTTCATCAAGGGATTTGAAACGGTTCTCCCTTTTGACGCTTTCGCGGTGCCATTTGGCAAGATCCACATAGTTGCTGCCTGCGGGGAAGAACTTCATCCGCACAGAGCGTTCATATTCGCTCTTATCCTTGTCAAAGGTGTGGACGATGGTGGATGAACCTCTGCCGGGGGTATTGTTGACAAGAGTCCGCAGACGGTAATCTATGCACTCAGAAGTACGGATCCCGATGCCCCCTGCGGGGGAAAAGTACCCCGCCACAGGAAGAATGGCGGCATACTCTGAGCCATACCGCTCCCCGGAGGGGAAGAAGATGCAGCTGCCCAGACTGTTCCACGCTCCGGCGAAGTGTCCCTTTTCAGAGGTGGACCATTTGACAGGCTCCTGAGGAAAGTAAATTTCAGAAGTTTCATTATCCAGTCCTTTGGGAACTTCAGTGATAAAGACCGCTTCATCCCCATCCAGACGCACTCTGAAAGCAAAACTCATTTCCGGAGCCGGATCAGGTTTTAAATACCCATGTCCGGGGAACCTTGCCATCCAGACCAGTTTGTCAATGACAAAGCGGATCTCCTCCTCCTTTTTTTCCATGGTGACAACGCCGCAGCGGACCGCATCTAGGCGGATCGAACTGCCGTAAACAAAGCTCACAAGATTCCGGTTTTCCCAGACGCCGCCGGGATAAGTGATCTTCATTTCACAGGCATCGGCGGTAACGGCAAGATGAAGTTTCCCGTTATCAAGCTCAAAAATTTTATTTTCCATTGCAAACACCCTCTTTTTACGCGGACCTGTATGATATACCTTAATAGAAATTAATATATCCCGGCACAAAAGAAAAAGCAATATCTTAAAGTTGAAAAACAAACTATTTCCCTGAAAAATTAAGAATATATCCAAACTTCTTCAGCGCCTCCCTGCTGGAGTCACGGCACTGAAAATTATTTTTTTACAATATTTTGCATTTCGGTGTGGAAAAATCACTCTTCTGCATATATATTTATGTCAGAGTCACTTTTTTATCAGGCTCTGTTCCCTTCACGGGTAGGTAAAATAATTTTTTTACCGACCAGAAGCTGCGTCCCGGCGGCAAGGCTGAAGCGGCGTACACCACCTTCCGGACTCCCTGTGTTGTCAAATCAGGCAAAGCCCTCAACAATGACTGGTAATTCTTTTAAGTAAAGGTTTGAAAATGATGAAAATACATATTTTTACAGCAGCAGTGTTTCTCTTCATCGGCGCTCTTTCTTTTGCCGCGGCGCCCTCCATTCAGGTGACTCCGGAGCTTCCCCGGCGTATTTCCATCGGCACAACGCCTTATTTGGAGATGGTGAAAGAGGGGAAAGTGAACTTTGAGATCGTGATCCCCCGGGATGTTGCCCCGTCGGTCAAGTTCGCAAGTTCAGAGATCAGGACTCTCCTCGGCAAGGCGCTGGGGGTGAAACTCAAATCAAAGTATAATCCCTCAGGCAAACGGCCTGCCATCATTATCGGCAGTCCCTCATACGCCGCAAAACTCGGTATCGACGTCATGAAACTTGACCGGGACGGATTTATTATCAGAACCCTTCCCCAAAAAGCCGGCGTCATCATCATCGGCAGGGATGACCCCAAAACAGGCGCCCATGTGCTCCAGTCGGAACACGCCACGCTCTTCGGCGTCTATGACTTTCTGGAGCGCTTCGCCGGAATGCGTTTTTACATGCCGGGTGATTTCGGAACCATCATTCCCCCCTTGAAAAACTGGACTCTTCCTGCCATCGACATCTATGACCGGCCTGATTTTTCCGAAAGGCGGTACAGTACTGCCAGCAAGATCCCCGGTTCCCAGTGGAAGAAAAACTACAAGCACCTCAACCGTCTGCGCCACCGCTACCAGACCCGGCGTCTGGGCGGTCCCCACGGACTGCGTGAAATGGGTTACGGCAATCGTTTCGGCAAGAGCCACCCCGAATATTTCGCACGCAAAAGCAACGGCCAGCGTGCCATTGATATGAATTACTCAGGCACTCAGGGTTGGGATAACAGCCACCTCTGTTTCGCCAGCGGCATCGTTGATGAGATTGCCGCCGATGTCATCTCTTATCTCAAAGGCGAACCTGCTTCAGTGCGGGGGATCATTGATCGCCGTACACGGAAACCGGGATGGTTCACCACCACCTTTCCCCCGGGGGGATTCCTTTTCAGTCTGACCCCCAATGACGGCATCATCAGATGCACCTGCTCCAGGTGCGCTCCCGATCTTTTGAAAGGGACTCCCCAGCAGCAGACCGATCATATGTGGCGCTTCTACCGGAAAGTAGCGCAAAAGGTAAAAGACGCCGGTGTCAAGGGATACATCGGTCTGGGGTGTCATTACTCCTACTGGACTGAGATCCCCTCTTTCCAGCTGCCGGACAACATTCTTCTGACCTTTGCCACCCGGGGTCCCTGGAGTGAAACGGATGAACAACACCAGCGCGATGCCTTAACGAAACTCAAGATCTGGAACTCCAAAGTCAATGCCAAACTGAAACTCTGGACCTATCCCGGCAAGTATCACGGCGAGTTTCCGGGGATCCCCACCTCAACGCCCCACTACGCTTCAAGTTTTCTGAAAAAAGTCAAGCCTTATATCTTCGGCTGTTACTTTGAAAGCTACACGGACTACCTCTTCTTCAACCATCTGGACTTCTACATCTACGGCAAGATCCTCTGGGATCCCGATACCGATGTGGACAAACTCATTGATGAATACGCCCGCCTCATGTACGGCGACGCCGCGCCTCAGGTCAAGGAGTTCTTCAACGCCATTGAGCGCAACTGGATGAAAATCGCCGCGCACAGCATCAATACCAATCTGGGTCCCCAAACCGTCTATCCCTCAGAGATGAAGGTGTGGAACACCATTTACACTGAGGAAGAGGTGAAGCGGATCAGCGCCCTTTTTGATGAGGGTGAAAAGCGTACTGCCCGCACTCCTGAATTCCTCAACAAGCTGAAAATACTCCGCAAGGAAATGTGGCAGCCCCTCCTTGAGACCCGGAGCACCTACACTTCAGTGGCTCAGGCGGTCGAAAGGTGGAACGCCTTTATGGCGGAAACCCCCAAAGCTCCCGTCATTGACGGCAAAGCTGATGAAGAGGTGTGGCGCAAGGCCGAAGTTCTCACCCTTATCGCCGCCTACGGCAGACCCATCAAAGTGCGGAACACCGTCAGAACGCTCCGGGATAAAGATAACTTCTATTTCGCCTTTGAGTGCGAAAACACCGACCCCCTGGATACCGGAAAACGGGAACATGACAGCCGGGATCTCTGGAAAGATACCGGCGTTGAGATCTATCTTTCTCCCGACAGGAGCCGGAAACGGTGTTATCAGATCATGATCAACGCCTCCGGCTCCACCGCCGACCTCATCAACAATGAACGGATCCGGGATTGGACCTGGAACAGCGGAGTTGAGGCAAAAACAGTCATCACCCCGGGAAAAGGCTGGACCGCAGAGATCCGGATTCCCCGCAGCTCCATGGTCAAAGCGGATCCTTCAGGGATGGTCGCCAACTTCACCCGCAGATACCTTGCTGCCGGTCAGAAACCCCAAAGCTACGTCTGGGGCCCCTATCTGCGTTTCAAAAATGACGACCTTATCCGCTTCGGAACTCTTTCGTTCAAGTCTGAGACGGAAAAGGATCTGGTGAAAGACGGCAGTTTCAATGGCGGGATCAACCCG
>JAGBWB010000340.1 GCA_017629975.1 Lentisphaeria bacterium | reverse complement strand
TCTTTGAAGGATTCACCATCGACGCCAACAGCTCCCGCCACGGATTCAAACTGAGCAACTGTGAAGATGTGGTGATCCGGAACTGCGAGATCTTCAACTTCGGCCGCTGCGACAGAGTCAGGGATATGGAGATGATGGGCAGGTGGACCTACAAGGGCCACATGACCGGATGGGATGGCGGCATCATTCTTCACGGCGGCAAACGCCAGCTTATTGAAAGATGCTACATCCACACCCCCTGGAGCAGCTCCAACAGCTGGTTTTACAGTCACCCCACAGGTCCTGAGGCGATCTTTATTGACAAGACCAAAGGGGGAACTGTGATCCGCTACAACGACCTTGTGGGCAGCGACGCCCGCCGCTGGAACGATACCATTGAAAGCTCCGGTAACGGCAGCATCGACGGCGGTTTCGGCAGAGACGCCGATATTTATGGAAACCTTTTCGCCTACGCCAACGACGACAGTATTGAAATTGAGGGCGGTGAAATGAATGTGCGGCTCTATTACAACCGTTTCCAGGGCTCCTACTGCGGCGTTTCAACGGGGTGCTGCCGTCTGGGACCCTCTTATCAGTACAGAAACGTCTTCTACCGCATGGGCGATGAAAACAACCGCTGCGGGACCCACTTCAAAAACGGCATGGGCAACCAGGGCGACGGAGCCATTTTCATCATCAACAATACCACCTGGAGTCCTCTGGTCAACAGCGGTTTCGGCAATTTCCACAATAAGAAACCTGTTTACAATCCTCCTTTGAAGGCCTTTACCAGAAACAACATCGTTCTTTCCAGCGGCTCTTACATCGGTAAAGACTGGGGAGTTTGGAACTGCGATCTTGACAATGATCTCTTTTATGGAGCAGATAAAGAAACAGATGACAAGATGAAAGAATTCCTTGCAAAACGGGGCGGAAAAGCCCTTTTTACCGATCCCCGCTACCGCGACGCGGCAGGGGGTGATCTGACCCTTGCCAAGGATTCTCCCGCCCGGAACAGCGCCGCAAAGGTGCCCGGACTGGAAACAAAACATCTGGGGGCGCTTCAGGATGACGGTCTGGTGATCCCTTACCGTCCTTTTGATGCAAAAACAGACAGAAAGGTCATCAACTTCAACCCCGGAAACAGGAACAAGGTTTTCAAGTTCACCTTGAGCACCGGCAATTACAGCGGTTCTTTCAAGGTGCGCTGCAATGACAGATTTTTCACTGTGACTCCCGCCGCAGGGAAGATCGGGAAAAACAGCAAAGTCACCTTCAGCGTCAAACTCAATTATGATGTTCTTGAAAAAGCAAGACTCCACAACGGCATGTGCCTTGTGCGTTTTGAGGACGGATTTTCCAGAGAAGTGAGCGTTTACGCCGACTTCAGAGAGGATAAGAAACTTCTTGATGCCGCAGAGAAAAAAGGCATTCCCGTCACAGAACTGAAGTATGAAAAGGGAGTATGCACCGGCAAAGTGACCATCCCCGCCAAAGGATGCTACTTCCTCTTTGCCAAAGGGAAGTTCAACGGCTGGGCGCGCTGCAATTTGACTGTGGGTAGCGTGAAGACCCGGAACACTGCACGCTTTATCAGCCGCGTTCCCGGTATTGCGGTGCTCCGCAACGGACACTTGAGCGGTTATTATCTTTTCCTTGATAAAGGAACCTTTGATCTCCGTTTCACCACGGATATGAAAGATGCCGTGATCGATAAGTTTTTCTTCACAACAGAACCGGAGTATTTCCTGAAATGAAACACGACAAATTGACAGAACGCGCCCGGGAGATCCTGAAGTCCGAGGCGGTGATCATCAGCGCCGCCGACATCCGTGAGGGTGTTATGGAGCAGGTGCAGCTCTACTTTGAAAGCGAAGGTCAGTCCGTTATGGATGTGGTCAGCAAAGATGACCTTGTCCAGAATTGGCCCGATGCCGGTGCCTACGCCTTCAACAGCGACGGCAAATTCAGAAAAGTGACCATGTTTGAGGGGGAAGAGGATATGTTCTTCCGCGTTGACGGTCAGAAGACCGAAAGCGATGACTTCGGACCTCTCCCCGGTGTCACTTTCCTTGAAGTCCTTGAAGAAATTTCCCAACTCAAAATGTGAAAAAGGAGTAAAAAATGCTGAAACGGATTTTCGCCTTATTGGTGCTGAGTGCTTTCTGCATTCTCAGCGGAGCAGAATTGTTTGTGGGTCCCGGTCAGAAGTACAAAACCGTCAACGCAGCTGTCAAAGCTCTCAAAGACGGGGATACTGTCACCATCATGCCCGGCAGATATTATGAGTCTGTCAACATTGCCAGAAAGCTGAAGAATGTGACTTTCCGGGCTCAGATCCCCGGCTCCGTTCTCATTCACGGCGACAAGCCCGCCCCCAAATTCAAACTCGTTCCCGGATACAAGTTCGTCTACGCCGCCGACTGGAACGACAATGTGACTGCCGTCAACGAAAGAGAGAATTTCAGGATCTATTTCCCCGCCGCCAGCGTGGATTATCTGGAGTTCAACTTCGGATACTGGTTCAAAAAAGATGGCAAACTTTACATTTCCACCACCGACGGAAAGGCGCCTGAGACCCACGATCTGACCGTTTCTGTCCTCAAAGGGGACGGATTGAAGTTCAGCGGCGAAAACTGCCTGATCGAGGGACTTTCCTTTACAGGATTCTACTCCCATTACAGAACCACCGCCTGGAGCGGCATCAACGGCTGTCAGCTTGCTTCCAGCACCAAAAGCGTGATCCGGAACTGTGCGGCATTTTTCAACGCCAACGGCATTACTCTTTCCGGCGGTACCGACTGCACCATCGATAACTGCATTGCCTTTGCCAACGGTTCACAATCCCCCAGCTCCGGCGGCAACATCATCGGCTGGAGCGGCACCCGGAACACCATTTCCAACTGCCTTTCCAGATATAAACTCTACACCGGCGGCAGCCAGGGCCCCATCGGGATCCGTTTCTACGGCATCATGACTAAATGCCGCATCATCAACTGCCGCTCCTACGGTGAGGATGGTATCAACATCAAAGGTTCCCACGGCGGCAGCTGGGCAAAGGATAACTACTGCGAAAGACACATCAATGTGCTCAACAGCATCAACAACCTTTTCACCAACATCAACGGATACAACCCCAAAGATACCTCTCTTCTCAAGAAGATCAAAAGATCCGATTGGCATAAACACTTTGCCGACCCTGAGAACCACGACTTCAGACCCATTTCAAAGGTGAAGATCGGTATGCCCGCTGCGGTCAAATCCGGCAGCAGCATCCTTCTGCCCCCCAAACAGTACGCCTCTTTGAATGTTAAAGCTGACAATGTTTCATTCAAAACCTACGGTGCCGGGAAACGCGCCGTCATCAACGGCGGAACAATCAGCGGCAAAGAGATCACTCTTGACAACCTCATCATTGCCGCCCCCCTGACCGTCAAGGGCGAAAACATCACTCTGAGCAACTGCGAGATCAATGCCAAAGTCACCGTTGACGGCAAGAATGTGAAAGTCTTCCACAACGCTTTCAAGGTTCAGCCTGTTTTCGGAAAGAGCACCGGGTTCCGCCACAGCAACACCGGCATCAGCGCCAAAGCAGGACTCTTTTCACTTGAGGGTAAAGTCACCTTTGACGGATTCCCCGCCGGACCCAACCGGGTGGTGCGCGCTCCCATGAAAAATGAAGTTTCCGGACCTTTCATCCGTTCCGTCACCGACACAACTGTGAATATTGAATGGTGGACAAGTCTTTCCAACAGCTCCACCGAACTGCGCTGGGGAACAACTCCCAAGTGCGAGAACAAGGCAGGACAGCCCTTCTCAGGCGGCAACTGGCACTCCCTGAGTCTCACCGGACTCAAACCGGGAACCAAATACTATTTCCGGGTCAACAGCCGCACCCCCCTGCGGACACATCACAGCAACGAGGAACTCGCCGCTCTTGATCTGCGTATGAAACGGCGCTCTGTAAACGGTCAGGTGAAAGAGTTCACCACCGCCGCAGTCAAAAACAAACCCAGAGTCCTCAAAGTCACCGGCAAAACCATCGCCCCCACTTTGAACAAGGCTCTCCCCGGCGATACGGTGCTGATCCCCGGCGGTGTTTACAGCGAGACTCTTTATATCCGTTCTGCCAATGTGACCTTGAGAAACGTTCCCGGGGAAGAGGTGGTCATTGACGGCAAAAGGACTCTCAGCTCCGGTATCATCGTTGAAAACAAACCCGGAACCGTCATTGACGGTATCACATTCCGTCATCTGGTGGGCGGCGGCGGCGCCGGTATCGTCATCAACGGCGGAAAGGATATCACCGTCAGACGCTGCTTCTATGACGGACGCAGCAGCAGCTATACCCCCATCTTCATTAAGGCGAACTCCGTCAAAAATCTGACAGTTGAGCACTCCTTCATCACCCGCGGATTCCACGGAGCCTCTTTCTACCGCTGCCCCGGACTGGTGATCCGGAACTGTATCTGGTTCAACAATCAGATCAACCACATCTACATCCACAACATGGCTGATGAAAAGGTCACTTTCACCCGGAATGTGGTGGCTGACAACATTCCTGGAAAGATCTTCAACCCTCTTATCGGAGTGCTGCACCTGGATGCCATGAATGAGAGCAACAACTGTTATTTCCTGCGTATTGCCAGAGACAAGCGTCTTATGTACTCCTTTACCTACCGGAACAAAAAACGGGAGGGGGGAAAATTGACCTATCCTGAGTTTGTGAAAATGACCGGCACAAAGGATACAGGCATCTTCGCTTCTCCCGGATTCAAAAAAGTGCCTCAAATGCTGAAGTTCAAGTCACCCTCAGGAACAAAAGAAGAGATGGCGGAGCTCGGTAAAAAGTTTTCTGAAGTGGAACTCGGAAGCACCAAAAAAGGTTTCACCCCCTGGACCTTTGAAGGATTCTTCGTTTCCAATCCCGCCTGCGTGAAACAGAAGATCGGTCCTGATCCGAAACTGTTCATCAATGGTGTTGCCAGATAACTTCTGAAAAAAAGCTCCGGTCGTGTCAGAAAAACACTTCCGGAGCTTCTTGTTATACAGAATACAATGGAGTGACCCTGTTAAGAAAAAGCGCTG
>JAGBWB010000339.1 GCA_017629975.1 Lentisphaeria bacterium | reverse complement strand
TTTTCTGCCGTGGGCAACAGGAATGATCCTGTCTTTATCCCCATGAATGATAAGAACAGGAAATTTGACGGCGGAGATGCAGTCAATATTTGGGAACCTGTTACCGGGGATCCACTGCATCTTTGCAACGGCATAGGTGCTTGTAAACGGAGCTTCAAGGATCAGAGCCTTTGCATCTTCCAGCTTTGACGCCAGAAATGAAGCAGCTCCAGTCCCAAGAGAAAAGCCGTGGATAACGATTCTGCGGGGGGAAATATTTTTCTCTTTTGTAAGATATTCCCATATCCTGAGGACATCTCTTTGCACGGCGCTTTCAGAGGGTTTTCCGCTGCTGCGTCCGTAGCCTTCATAATCAAAAGCGCAGAAACCATACCCTCTGGCACGGAACATCTCCTGCCGCCATGCCAGAGTTCTGAGATTCTCTGCGTTGCCGTGGCAGTGAAGAAAGACCACCCCCTCCGGATCCGCCGGAGGAGTATAGCGGATGGCGATACTGTTTCCGCCGCCCACATCAACCATTTCCACGCCGGTCAATTCAGGGTAATCATCCGCAGGCGGCTGAAAAATAACCTTATCAGCCAGCATCCCTGTAATATGCCAAATCATAACAAGAAAAACTCCCACAGCAATTGCCAGGATAAAAATATTTTTCCGCCTCATTCTTTATGAAAAATGGAACTGCCGACGCGGATCACAGTTGCTCCGCACTCAACAGCCTCTTTCCAGTCATTGCTCATGCCCATGGAAAGCTCAGGCAAAGAGATCTTCAACTCATTTTCAAGTTTGTCGCGGCATTCTCTCAAGCCGTTGAACACTGTCCGGCATTCATCGGGCGTTGCCTCAAGGGGAGCCATGGTCATAAGCCCTGCCAGCTTGATATTGGGAGCCGCGGCAGCGGCTTGAGCCAATTCAAGGGCGCGTGCAACAGGGAATCCCCCTTTGCACTCCTCGCCTGAAACGCTGATTTCAAGAAAAATAACAGGAGTGCACTTTTCTTCGCCGGCGATCCGATCGATCCGCTGAACAAGTTCAATGGAATCCACAGAATGGATAACTTTGGCGATCTTGAGGATCTTTCTCACCTTGTTGCTCTGCAAACGGCCGATAAAGTGCCAGCAGATATCATCAGGCAGCGTCTCAGCCTTCGGGGTCAGGACTTCAATGCGGTTTTCTGCAAACTCCCGGACGCCTGCGTCATAAAGTTCTTTTATAACTTCAGCAGAAACGGTCTTGGAAACAGGCAGCAGCTTTACGCCGGAATTTTTGATCGACTCCAGCTCTTTAAGAAGAGACATGTAATTTTCGGTACAGCTCATTTGGGTTGTCCATTGAATTTCTTACGGTTTTCAGGCATGGCGGCAGTGATCTTGGTTCCGGCGGGCAGACTTTCGGTCAGCCAGACATTACCCCCGATAACGGAGTTGTCGCCTATCATAATATCACCCAGCACAGATGCTCCGGAATAGATGATCACATTGTTGCCGATGGTGGGGTGACGCTTCTGACCTTTGATAAGAGCGCCGCAGGCATCTTTGGGGAAACTGACTGCCCCCAGGGTAACGCCCTGATAGATCCTGACCTTTTCCCCCAGCACAGCGGTTTCGCCGATAACGACACCGGTTCCGTGGTCAATGAAAAAACCTTTGCCGATGGTGGCTCCGGGGTGGATATCAATTCCTGTTGCGGAGTGGGCATACTCTGTCATCATACGGGGGATGAAAGGAATTTTTGCCTCATAAAGCACATGTGCAAGTCTTTGAATGGCAATTGCTTTCAACCCGGGATAACTTAAAATGACTTCATCACAGCTGGTTGCGGCGGGATCCCCTACATAAGCGGCTTTCACATCCTCTTTGAGCATTTCCCTGATGGCGGGCAGCTGCTCAAGAAGCATGAATGCCGCCTCTTCGCACCGAGCGCCGTCATCGCAGCAGCAGGCGCTGTTCCCGCTGCGGTGGAATGCCCGGCAGATCTGGCTTGCCAGTTCATCAAAGCAGATACCGACCAGTTCTTCAGTATCCACCTCTCCCCGGAATCTCTGATCAAAGCCGGGGAAAAGCAGTTCAAGAAGTTTTTCCGTCACGCTGACGACTTCAGAACGGCGGGGCAAATTATCACGGTTGGTATAGTTGACTCCGAAACCGTCGCTGTAAGAATCAGAAAGGCTTCCGGTGATACCTGAAAGTTTTTTTGAAGTTTTACTGCATCTCATAATATTTTTACATCACTCCACATTCTGAACCTGTTCGCGCAGCTTCTCAAGCTCGGTTTTGAATTTGACCACCAATGCGGAAAGCTCCGGTGAAGGTGCCTTGTTTCCCAGAGTGGTGATCTCCCGGAAGAACTCCTGAAGCAAAAAGTCCATACCTCTTCCGGCAGGTTCGCCGGAGTCAAAAAATTTGCGGAGCTGCTGAAAATGACTTTTAAGGCGGGTGATCTCTTCAGAAACATCTGATTTATCCAGATAGAAAAGCATCTCTCTGGCAAAAAGTTCATCATTGGGTTCAACTTGCAGCTTTTCAGCAGCCAGTTTGCAGTAGAGCCTTTTTCTGGCGGCTTCAGGCACTTTTGCCGCCAGAGGTTCAATCTGCCGGAGCAGCTCCTCAAGGAGATTCGCCCTGTCAGAAAGATCCGTCTTAAGGGCTGCGCCCTCCCGGGAACGCATGGCGCCGAATTCTTCCCCTGCGGCATTGAGAACTTTGCTGAAAGCCTCACTCAATCCGGGGGAGTCCGCATTGTCACAAACAGGTGCGATAACTCCGGGAAGACTCATCAGCTCTTCAACATTCACTTCAGGAGTCAAGCCGCTTTCAACTCTGATCTTCCGGGCGGCGGCAACCAGTTCGCTCAGAAATGCGGTATCGATCTTCTGTCCTCCGAGGGCATTTTTCCGCAGCATCACCTTGACGCTGACGGAACCGCGGCTAATAAAAGTGCCGATCCGCTGCCGGATCAGACTTTCCATACCGCTGAGTTCAGGAGGCAGAGAACAGCGGACCTCAAGCTGTTTGCGGTTGACACTTGAAATTTCCACAGTAAAGAAAAAATCATCGCCGTATTGCCCTTCGGCTTTGCCGAATCCTGTCATGCTCCGCATATTATTTTCCTCCTGCGACATTTTTTTCAGATTCTGATTTCTTCTGTCCGGAAACAGGAGCGGCATCAGAAGCTTTCTTCACGGGCAAAAGGAAACGGTCAGAAGTCCGGAGTTTTTTCACCACAACTCTGTTGATTTCTGCCTCCTCCATGATGCCCGCCATAAGAATTTTCCAGCCGGAAAGATCTTCTTTGCCCAAACCGCAAAAAGTCACATAACGGTTGCCGCTGATCTTCCAAAGCAAAGAAATCTGCAACGTGTCCTCTTTAAGTGTAACTGGAGCAATTTTTTTCCAGGGTACAGGAGCAGGAGAAACTTCTTTTTCAAGTTCTTTCTTTTTGTTTTTGTTGTCGTCAAGATCATCTTCCAACTCTTTGTCAACTTTTTTTACGGCATCTTTTGCCAAGGCAAAAGATGTCAGCACAGCCTCTGGATGGGTAAAACGCACCGTATTGAGATCCGCGGCGCTCAGCTGGCTGAAAAGAGAAGATATTGCATACTTTCTTGCCCGACTCATGGCGGACTGAGCGTTGGGATCAAACTTACCGAGACTCCGGCGGATCAGCTTCAGAGGACGCCAATAAGCCATACGGGGTTCGGACATGCCGAAGACCAGATAATCCTTTTCCTGACCGGGGATACGCCATGTAATGCAGATTTGTATTTTCTCACCGCCTGCAAGAGAACCTTTTACAGCATTTTTCTCGTTTCGCGAAAGGATGGGGCCTGTCAGAAGCACTGGGGGGGTCAAGCGCACATGAGCAAACTGTTCGGGAGTCAGCTCCCGGGCATGTTCATAGATAAATTTCCGCGCCGATTCCACTGCCAGTTCCTGGTAGTGAAGATCGGAGTGACATCCGCACAGAGCCAGCAGGACCGGCGGCAGCAGCAAATGATATTTCATTGCATAATCTCCTGAAATGTTCTTGTTATGCAGTTTTTTCAAAAGGGTTCCATTCTCCTTTTGAAATGACTTGTCATAATATATAACCTTTTCGCTCAAAAATCAAGAATTTCTGAAAACAAAAAACGGTCTGTAAATATTTTCCGGGACAAAATTATTTAACCTCCCCGGAAAGGCACAGAGCCACCCCCCAAAAGAATTATGAGAATCTCCGGAAAAGTTCAATTTCTGAATAATATTTTTCCAAGGGAAAAGCCGCCGGCGGCAGCTCCGAAACCGCAAAAATTCTGTAAAAATACGTTAAGAAAAAATTTACTGTATTGTGCTTCAAAAAGATATCTTACACTTTCAAGGGCAAAGGTACTGAAAGTTGTAAATGCCCCCAGAAAACCGATAAAGAGAACGGGGAAATATTCTTGAAACGCGCTCAGCTTGTTTTTGCAGAGCACAAAAAGGAATCCGGCGAGAAATGCCCCCAAGACATTGACTGTTAAAGTTCCCCAGCATGAATCCGGAGTAAGAACATTGACAGCTTTTACTGAAAAATACCGGAGCAGCGTTCCTGCGGCACCTGCGGCGCCAGCGAGCAGAATTATTTTCATAACATCTTTACTCCAGGCGTTTTTTAATGTTCTGCAACGTTATTTTCACCATCATCTGCTTTTCTGACAGCTCTTCTGCCCATATCCCAGTTAAAAAGGGGCATCCAGGGAAGATATGATCCCGGATTATAATTGAACAATCCGATTTGAAACAACGCCCCGAAGCGTCCGTTGTTCAAAAGACCGATCTGGACTTTATCTGAATCATTCAATATACCGATAAAAACAGTATCTGCAATATTGATTCCGCAAAATTGCAGCAATTCTTTATGTTTTTCGATCTCTGCCCCTGCCCAGACATGATTCAATATGCCGATTTGCATACCGTAGCATTTCTTTGCATAATTTTCAAATCCGATGGAAATGCCGTAATTTTTATCTGTTGCAGTTCCAAAGGGCAGCGGATTGAGCTGAAGGCCGTAGTTATTCTGTAAATGGTTCGCAACCAGAGCAAAAGACAGAAGCGAAGATTTCTGCTGCACCATAAAGAGTCCCAAAGCCAGAAGCGTATCAGAGCTTTCATCAACCAGCTTGCGGCTTTTGACCAACCCGACATCCACTTGCAGCGGAGCAAAATTCCAACCTGAAATAAGTCCTTTGTCATTGAAATCTCCGCCCCAGACGGCGGCAGCCAACACCATTACCGGCAATATCAACAATTTTTTTCTCATGTCCGTCTTTCTTTCCTAAGATATTCCAGTTATTTCCCCTCCAGGCTTTTTTACGGCCCGCAGAACACCATATAAATTACTGCCCCAAACTTATTTTGTCAAGAAGAAAAACAATTTTTCTTTTCCCGGAAATAGTGTTGACACAAAGATATTCCGCCGGAAAACCCGGTAAATATGTGAATTTTTTTGAATTGTATTTGCAAATATTGAAAGCGCGTGTTATATTATCCCCATTGTAACACAGGGGTGCTGTTGTCGCGGTGGCAACGGCTGAGATCAAACCCTTTGAACCTGAAACGGGTAATGCCGGCGTAGGAAAGAAAATGATAAAAATTTTTGTTACACCTTCTTATTTGTGTGCATTCCGCACCGACATTCCCAGCATGGGAGCATTCAGACGCTCCAGAAAGGAATTCCGGTATGTCAGCGGAAAACATTATCTCCACAGCGATCATCAGCAAATTCAGCGCAAAACTCATTGAGGGACTGAAACTTGATGTTGCCCTTGTAGGCGGCGGTCCCTCCGCACTTGTTGCCGCCCGCTATCTGGCTGAAGCAGGCTTGAAAACCGCCATTTTTGAGCGGAAACTTGCTCCCGGCGGCGGGACCTGGGGCGGCGGTATGCTTTTTAATGAAGTGGTCGTTCAGGATGAAGCCCTTGATATCCTTGATGACTTCAACATCACCCACAAAGAGTTGGAAAATGCCCCCGGATATCATACTCTTGACTCCGTTGAAATGGCAAGCGGACTGATTTTCGGCGCGCTGAAAGCCGGAGCAAAAATCTTCAACTCCGTCAGCGTTGAAGATCTCGTTTTCAAAAACAACAAAGTCAACGGCCTTGTCATCAACTGGACCTGTGTGGAACGGCTCGGTCTGCATGTGGATCCCCTGACAGTCATTGCTGAAAATGTGGTTGACGGAACAGGACACCCCAGCGAGATCCTCAATCTCGCCGTCAAAAAGGCAAAGATCCAACTCGACACCCCCACCGGCGATATTATCGGTGAAAAACCCATGTGGGTAGAAAATGGTGAGGCCTCCACCGTGGAAAACACCCGCTGCTACTTCCCCGGACTTTATGCTTGCGGCATGAGCGCCAACAATGTCATGGGAGGCTACCGCATGGGACCGATTTTCGGCGGAATGATAATTATTACATTGCCACGCTTTTGCAAGCTGAAGCACTTCAAAAAGCTCATCAGCGATGGGGATAGTTACCTCTTTGCCGGTTTTGAACTGCTTGGCCCAAATCCGCCGCCGTTCCATATCGACACTGTGCCATTGCAACAATACACAATCTTTCAACCGTTGTCCGGTATACATTCCCAGATAATAGACCACCCGGATTTCCGGCTTATTGATCACCTGAT
>JAGBWB010000338.1 GCA_017629975.1 Lentisphaeria bacterium | reverse complement strand
GCATTTTCGGCGTGTCCGCTCTGGGGCGTACATACCATGACCAGATCAAGTCCTCTTTTGAGGAACTCCTCCCGATCGTCAAAGAGTTTCAGAGAATCACTCTTGACGGTCTGGGCGGCGAACTCTCTTTTCAGCGGCTCCGGATCATAGACAGCGGTGATCTCTGCACGTTCCTTGAACTGTTCGCTCATCAGAGGCAATATAAGAGAATAGGCTCTGCTGCCCATTCCGATGACACCGATGCGGATCTTTTTCATTTTACAGCTTTTGCTCCATATTTATGTGACAACTCCGACTCAAAAAATTCAAGGGTCGGTGTGATTTTTCCAGACGCAAGATCTGAGATGATCTTGCCGAACTCCTTTTCAAAGGGATCTGCAAAGGTGTGTCCCTTGAAACGGATGGAGGTGGTTTCAATATCGTTTTTTCCCCAGCCGGTTTTTGCACGGAACCGGGCAACTCCGGCAACGCCTGAAAGTTTGATTTTTCCCCCTTCGCCGCCGCAGTACCGGTATTTATCCTTGGGGGAAAAGTACCAGCAGTTGTGATCAAAGTCAACCTTGAAATCTGTTCCGGAGATCCCCGTACGCTCCACTTTGTTCAGCGCCTTGACAGGAGTCAGTGCCACAAAGAGATTGTTCCGTACAGTGAGGGTGCTGCCGGGAAGTTGCCTGCTCAGGGCAAAGTTATGGATCTCTGAAACGTAGAAGGTGCAGTGTCTGACTTCAATATTTCCGTTGAATGAACCGTCAATGGCGGTGACGCCTTTGGTAAAGACACAGTTTTCAATTTTTATCCTGTCGCACCCCAGAAGTATGACCGGGTGCTGATAGGTTCCCACGGCAGAGAAGACACAATCTTTGATCTCAATGTCTGAGGCGTGGAAGAGTTGCGCCATTCCGAAATTGGCTCCGCCCCGGTTGGCGTAGAGCTTGTTGGCGAAATTCCGCAAAATGAATCCCTGGAATCTGATGTAACTGAGGTCTTTGCAGACGATCCCTCCGGGGCGCATGAAATTGGTTCCGTCAAGAATGACGCTTCCTGTCTTTGCCGCCCGAAAGGTGATGGGCTTTGAAACACTCCCCGAATGAAGCGGGGTGATGCTTTCGTAATAGATGCCGGGAAGCAGTGTGACGGTATCTCCGGGGAGCGCCAGCGCCGCAGCTTTGGCAATGGAGCGGAAAGGTTTTTGGGCGCTGCCGTTATTGGTATCGCTCCCTTTGGGGGAGACAAAGTATTCGCAGCTTTTGCGCTCTTTGACCGCAGGCACTGTAAAGGTGACGATTTTTCCCTTGACATCCCGTGAACCGCTTATTTCCATGCCGGAAAAATTGGCTTTCCGCCAGGGATCCACATTGACTCTGGTAAAAGGGTGTGCCGGGATAACGGCGCGGCAGTAATACTTTGTTCCCGGTTTCAGCTCTTTGAGTTCAACATTGTGGAAAATGTTTCCGCTTGAAAAAGCACGTTTCCCCATTTGAGGCGTGGTTCCGTATTCAAGATAAGAGGTGGCGGGGCGGGGAGACCACCAGGCATTTTTTACCCGGTAGTGGTCAGCGCTGACATCGGGAGTCACCCAGCATACAGTTGCCCTGTCACCGTAAAAGGTTAAAGAAAGTTCCTCAGGTTTCCGGAGCTCTGCCGAAGATTTCTTTCTTACGCCGGGCAGCAGGGGAGATTCAGGATAAGCTCCTGTCGGGATACCCCGGCACAGAGAGTCGAACACACGGGCATTGCCGGTGAGTTTTTCATAATTGCAGTTGAAGATCCTTGTGCACTTTCCTGCTTCAATGGTTTTGACAGAACAGTTTTTCAAAGTGACAGAAGAGCTGTTTTTCAAGTTGATGTGTGTGATATCCATACCTTCAACGGTGACATTGACTGCTCCTGAGAGATCAAGAGTCCGGAGCGTGACTTTGCCCCGTCCTCTCAACGTGACATTTTTGACCTGCCCTTTGAAAGAATTGTAATTCCCCTGAGCTATGTAAAGAGTTCCTCCCTGTGCCAGAGTCTGCAAAGCTCTTTCAAAGGTGCGGAAAGGTTTCTTTTCATTGCCCCCTGAATTGCTGTCTTTGCCGGAAGATGCAAGATAAAAGACCTTTTCCCATTTGGGGAAAGCTCCCTTGCCCAGTGCCGCAGCTCCCTGCTGAAGACGGTAGTCCAGATATTCCGGGGCGCAGAACTCCGGTTTTTCCTCTTTTTTCAAAATCAGATTGGTCGCGTTGGGGTCATATACATTGCTGGGATAACCGAAAGTGTTGGAAATATCCCTGATGGGGCGTCCCCCCTGAAGATCGCTGTAATTGACAGAAGAGGAGTCGATCACAACATTGCCTTGGGCCAACCTTTTTCCTGCTGTGGCTTTGTAATAGAGTCCGATCCGCGAATTGACGATGATGTTGTTGCGGGCGGTATCATCAATGGCGCCTGAGTAAAATCTGACACCATGGACACCGGTATTGACAACGATGTTGTTTTCTGCCAGATTGTTTTTGGAGGCACCGCCGAAAAAGAGCTGCGCCGCCTCGGCGTATCCGGGGGCGTCGTTCCTGTGGAAGAAACTGTTCCTGACCGTGGAGTTCTTTGATTTGACTGTAAAAGCGACGCCGCCTGAATTGTAATAAAATCCGCAGTTGTCAACGGTTATGTCAGATGTTCCAATACACCTGATGGCGATGGCCCAGGAGGAATAGCGGGGATCTTTGTGAGCTGAACCGCAGAAGGTCAGATTTTCAATTTTTACATGAGAGGCTCTTTCAAAGAGGAAGAGATAGCCTGAATGCACTGTGGCACGCAGACTTTTTCCGGGTGCCTTTCCGTCAAAGGTGTGGACGTAAAGAAATCCTTTTTCACAGCGGAATGTTCCGCGGAACTTTTCCATATCCTGAACCGCCGGGGCTGTCAGCAAAAGACGCTCCGATTTCAGGTCGCTCACGTTATAGACCTCTTCTTTGAGAGGGGTGCGGTAAACAAAACGCTGATCCTTCACCTTTTCCCATACGGCGTTGTCAAGGGACTTCCACGCTGTGATGATTGTGGAACTGCGCTCTTCGCCCCGGATGATGACGGGTTTGGCGGCGGTGCCTTTGACGGAAACTTTTACAGTGCCCTGCCGGTAAACGCCGGGTTTCAAGGTGAGAGTGTCGCCCGGTTTGAGTTTGCCAAAAGCCTTTTGCAGAGAATCAGCAGGGGTGACAAAGTATTCCGCGCCTGTAAGAACAAGAGCACAGCAGAAAACCGTAATAAAAGAGAAATATTTCATTTTCTGATACCTCCGAAACGCATTTCAGCCGCAGCCTGCCATTTTGCAGGCTTGCCGGGAAGCCAGACCGAAGTGTAAAGACAACTGTCGTCTTCTCCCGGATATTTGAAAGCCATTTTACGGTATTTGACCATGGCGGTACCGCCGTCATAGAAGACAACACCACAGGAGTCCAAATGACGGAAGGCAATCGCGTGCGTTCCCTTGTAGTTGGCGTTTTTGGAGTCTACCGATTCAGCAAAGTAACAGCCGTTGGAAGGTTTTTTCAGAGAAGAAAGTTTGAATCCTGTTTTGGGGTGTTCACTGGTGTTCTGAAAGTTCAATCCGTAAAAACTTCCGGCAGTGTTGACGGAAGGGCAGAGAATGGGGGTGACGATACGTCTGCCGGCTGAGTTGTAAACAATTCCTCCGATGATCGCATTTTTTGTTTCAGGAATGCCGAGATATCTGAAAATGGTCCCCTTGGAAATTTCCCCTTTTGAGGTCGTCCGGTCGTAAGCATTGTACCACTCCCCGGCGCCCCAGGCATCGGGCTGACTGGCAGAAGCCATGGTAAAGGAAATGATAAAATCGCTGTTGTCAGCGGCATAAAACAATGCGGCTTTTCCCAGCTGTCCCATCATGTTGACGCAGGAGATCTGTTTGCCTCTGTCCCGTGCTTGCTGCAAAGCGGGCAGTAACATGGCGGCGAGAATAGCGATAATGGCAATGACGACCAACAGTTCAATCAGCGTGAACGCTGATTGAGTGAAGCACGGCTTCGCCGTATGAAGCATTTGCCTGCGGCAAATATGAAGCGCACTTTCAGTGCATGAAGCGCTTGCTTTGCAAGCATTATAAGGCATTTTTTTATAAAATTTATTGAAATAATGCAACGGCCAAAAAACTGTTTGACGCGTTTTGCTCACAAGCAGTTCGATCAACGTGAAAGATAATCGTTTCATAAAATTTCCTTTTTATTTATATTGCTGATTCACGGCATAAAATCTTGTGTGGAGTGAAAATATCAAAGGGTTTCCCGGTCAGTGTTTCGGGAGCGGCAAGAAGTTCCGCCGCCTTTTCACCGATGGCGTTGTATTGAAAGTCCACGGTTGAAAGGGCAGGGGTATAGAACTCCCCTCCG
>JAGBWB010000337.1 GCA_017629975.1 Lentisphaeria bacterium | reverse complement strand
AGCTGCTGCCCGGTACAATATTCCGGCAGCAGCTTTTTTTGTCCCCCTGCGCTCTGACGCATTTTATTGATTCAGGGGACTATTTTCACAATGCAGCTTGAAAAAAGTTTAAGGGAATGCTATTTTATCTGCCTGTTAAAAAAAGAGGTGTTTTCATGTTGACTGTACGGGAAAAAATCGGCAGCTTTATTTAGTCCGATAAAGTTCAAAATTTCATTATTATCCTTATTATGCTCAATGCCATTACCATGGGGTTGGAAACTTTCAGCTGGTGGGGAAAGCTGCTGGGCCCATCCCTCTCTGTCATTGACCGGATCTTTGTCTGGATCTTTGCAGCGGAAATCATCTTGAAACTTTACGCCCGGGGATTTCGTTTTTTCAAAAGCAACTGGAACAACTTTGACTTTATCATCGTGGCTCTTTCTCTGCTCCCCGGCAATGGGGTGTTCAGCTGTTTCCGTGTCGTCAGAGCCTTGAGGATCTTCCGGACGGCACGGCTCTTCGGAAAAATTGAAAATCTGCGGATCATCGTTTCTGCCATGCTCAAAGCACTTCCCAATCTGGGATGGCTCTTTGTGGTGCTGATGATCTTCTTTTATATCTTCGCCGTATTGAGCACCACCCTTTTCGGCAAGATCGCCCCGGAGCAGTTCGGAACTCTTTTTTCTTCTTTCTACTCTCTCTTTTCCCTTATGACCATGGAGGGATGGCAGGATACTGTTGATGCCGTCCGTTCTCCCTATGCCCGCTGGGTCTTCATCCCCTTCATGCTTATTTCCTCCTACATCTTTCTCAATCTGGTCATCGGCATCATCGTTGCGGCCATGGAGGATATCCTGAAACAGGAACAGCCTCAGGAAAAGGAAAGAGAACAGCTGCTCAATGAAATCAAAAATTTATCACAGCAGATTTCCGAAATAAAGGAGCTTCTGGATTCCCGGAAAGAGAAATAAGTATGCTGCCCATCTGACTTTCTGTTCCATAGATCTGCCGCTGCCTGTAATGCGGGTTGACATTTTCAGAGTTTGGATGTATAGTATAATCGCTGCCTGCACTGTCCCGTTGTGACTTTGCCCAAAGGCAGTGAGGCACCACTTCCCGATACTCTTTTTTGCAATTGAGAGCGGTCTGCTTCAACTGGTGTTGAGAATTTTGAAATAATATTTTTTCAAGAACATATTCCACTAACAAAAAGGATCAGAAGAAAATGAAAAAATTTCTATCGTTGTTTCTGTTTGCGGCAGCAGTTTCTGCCTTTGCAGCAGAAAAAATCGCCGTGGACTTCAAGTCCGATATGAAATGGCTCAAAGGCGTCCAGAAATCTGAGGATGTCTTTGTCTCTAAAGCCCCTGCCCTGGCAGTGGACGGCAGAGAGGTCAAAGGAAAAAAACACACTGTCGCCGGAAAGCACTTTTACCTCTTCGGCAACAATGCCCGTGCTCTTGCAGGAAAAAATCTGATTCTGCGCGCAAAAATCAAACGGATCAGCGGCATAGCTCCCCTGAGTATGGGATACCGTGTTTTCGGCAACGGCAACAAATTTATGGGCGGACGCAGCATTTCCATCAAAGCCCCCAAGACTGGGAAGTGGGAAAATGTTGAAATGAGTTTTCAAGTGCCTCCCCTTTCCGGAATTGAAAATGTGAATGTCGGTTTCACGCTCCGTCAGGAAACTCCTGAAAACAACCGGATCGTCATTGATGACATAAAGATCTGTTTTGCCGAAAGCTCCGGCCTGACCAACATTCCCGGAGCGGGTCTCGGCATGGCAGCGTTGACCTTGAACAAAGGGAAACTTGAGTTGATCAAAAACGGCGTTCCCCAGTTCAAGATCGTCATCGCCCCCAAAGCAGACGCTATCGCCCGTTATGCCGCCAAAGAGATCCAGACCCATGTCAAACTTATGACCGGAAAAACCGTTCCTGTCATCACAGACAGCAATTACACAGGCTCAGCCATCTGGATCGGCAACACTGCCATGGCTGAAAAATACGGCATCACTCCTGAGATGATCCCCGCAGAAAACTGGGTGATCGCCCGGGTGGGTAATGCCGTGCTCCTTTCAGGCGGCGACAAACCCGGAGTCACTGAAGGCAACATCACCTCCCGTGCAACCATTGCCCTGGGCACTCTCAGTGCAACCTACGAATTTCTGGAGCGGGTCTTCGGATGCCGCTGGTACTGGCCCGGCAAACTGGGAACTGTGGTTTCCACAGAAAAAAATATTTCCATTGACAATCTCTACAAAACAGGCGCTCCCCAGTTTGATTGCCGCGCCCTTTTCTATGATATCAGCAAAGACCCTGATATTCCCTCATACGATGTGGTCGTCTGGCAGCGCCGCAACCGTCTGGGCGGTTCTGCACCTGATCCCATTGCCATGCACACTTTTACCGATTGGCCCGACAAGTTTGCCAAGGATCACCCCGAATATTTTGCGCTCCAGCCCGACGGCAAACGCAAAACCAATAAAGAATCCGGCGTTCACCTCTGCCTGACCAATCCCGATGTGATCCGCGAAGCCGGAAACTGGGCGGTGGACTATTTCAAAAAGCGTCCCAATGCCAAATTCATCAGCATCATGCCCGGCGACTGCAACGACCTGAAATACTGCCGCTGCCCCAACTGCTCAAAGATGGTCTCTGAAGAAAAAGGACGCGCCGGGATCCACTCCAACGCCGTCTGGAAATTTGTCAATCAGGTGGCTGCTGTTGTGGCTGAAAAGTGTCCCGGCAAGTTTGTCAAATGCTGTGCCTACGCCGACTATCTGCGCCGTCCTGATTTTGCCCTGCTCCCCAACGTGGCAGTCACCCTCTGTTTCGGACCTGTCCCCCGCGCCAACGCAGTCTACAAAAAAGCGTGGCGTGAGCTCATTGATGAATGGCGCGTCACCGGCGCAAAGCTCTATGTCTGGGAATACTGGAACAGCTCCCGCTACAGCCGGGGCGTTTACGGAGCCCCTGCCCTCTGGCCCCGCCAGCTGAAAGAGATCTACCTGCTTGACAACAATCATGTTTCCGGACGTGTCATCGAACTTTCCGACATCAACGCCGACGGCGTGGGTGTTCAGAGCTGGGCGGACTGGATGTATGACAGTCTCAACCTCTATATCGCCATGAAACTCATGTGGGACAGAGACTTTGACGTCGAAGCAGAACTCAAGAAGTTCCACAAGGATTT
>JAGBWB010000028.1 GCA_017629975.1 Lentisphaeria bacterium | reverse complement strand
CCTTGAAGCCAAAAAGGAAACAGGACTCCCCATCGTCACCGAAATCATGGATCTTTCTCAGCTTGACCTTTTCGCCGAAGTGGATGTGATCCAGATCGGCGCCCGGAACATGCAGAACTTTGAACTCCTGCGTCAGATCGGCAAGTCCAGAAAGCCCATTCTTCTGAAACGGGGACTTGCCAATACCTATCAGGAGTGGCTCATGAGTGCTGAATACATCATGTCCTCCGGCAATGATCAGGTCATCCTCTGCGAGCGGGGCATCAGAACCTTTGAGACGCAGACACGGAACACCCTTGATATTTCTGCGATCCCTGTCATCAAAACCTTGAGTCACCTGCCCATCATCGTTGATCCCAGCCACTCCATCGGCATTGCAAAGTATGTTTCTCCTCTTGCCATGGGAGCTGTGGCGGCAGGGGCCGACGGACTTATTATTGAAGTCCACAACAATCCCACCTGCGCGTTGTGCGACGGTGCCCAGTCCCTGACTCCGGGAAGTTTCGATAACATGATGAAAAAGATCAATACATTAAGGAGTGTACTCCAATGAATCTGGAAGAATGCCGCAAAAAAATAAATCTCATTGACGATCAGATCTGCGATCTTTTCGTTGAGCGCATGAGAGTATCTTCTGATGTGGCAAAGGCAAAAATCGCCGCACAGAAACCTGTCACTGACAGCTCCCGGGAACGGGAAGAGCGTCTGCGGATGATCAAACGCGCCGGCGATGAACTGGGCGACCGCGCCGGAGTCCTTTTCACAACTCTCTTTGATCTGAGCCGCTCCTACCAGCGCTACCTCATTTCAGGCAACGGCAAACTTGCCGCTGAACTTGAAGCTGCCGCAAAAGCTGATATCGACACCCTCTTCCCCTCCCGTGCGGTGGTGGCATGTCAGGGCGTTGAAGGCGCCTACTCCCAGCAGGCATGTGACCGTCTTTTCAAACAGGCGGACATCATCTATTTCAGGAACTTTTCCGGCGTCTTTCAGGCTGTGGAGCAGGGATTGTGCGAGTACGGAATCCTGCCCATTGAAAACAGTACTTCCGGCAGTGTCAATGCCATCTACGATCTGATGCGGAGCAACAAATTCTACATTGTCCGCAGCCTTTCCATGCCTATCCGTCATCATCTGCTTGCCAAACCCGGAACGAAACTTGAGGATGTGAAAGAGATCGTTTCTCACGAGCAGGGCATATTGCAGTGCCGTGAGTTCCTCAACCGTCACCCCGGTGTCAAGATCACCATTTTTGACAATACGGCAATGGCGGCAAAGATGGTTGCCGAATCCAACCGTACCGACCTTGCCGCCATCGCCTCTGCCAACTGCGCCCAGGTCTACGGACTCAGTGACCTGACAGGAGATATCCAGAACAGCGCCGCCAACAGGACCCGCTTCATCTGTATTTCAAGAAATATGCGGATTTTCCCCGGTGCCGACCGGATCAGCCTGATGCTTTCAACCGCCCACCGCCCCGGAGCGCTTTACAGTCTCATATCAAAGTTCGCCACCATCGGCGTCAACCTGACCAAGCTGGAAAGCCGTCCCATTCCCGGCAGGGAGTTTGAATTCATGTTCTACTTCGACCTTGAAGCCTCCCCCCGGTCGCCGGAGGTCATAAGACTTCTGGACGGACTGGCTTCAGGATCAGACACCTTTGTATTCCTGGGCGGATACCGGGAAATAGTATAAACGTCAACTTTGCGGAAATTCCTCAACAAAAAGGAATTTCCGTTTTGTCATTATAAGGGAGAACAAAATTATGGACTTTGATATTGAAAAACTTCAGAATATTCTTGATGACGCCACCTCTTCAGGTGAAGAGTGCGGACTTCAGCTGGCGATCTACGATCAAGGCCGCCTTGCCGTTGATCTGTGTTCCGGATTTGCCGACCGGGCGCGGAAAGTGAAAGTCACTCCGCAGCACCTTTTCCCCATTTTCTCCTCAGGCAAACCCGTCATGGCAGCTGCATTCCACATGCTTGTTGAGCGTCAGGTGATCCGCTATGACGCCCGCGTTGCTGACTATTGGCCCGAATACGGATGCAACGGCAAAGAAGATACTCTTGTCTGGCACGCATTGACCCACCGCGCCGCCGTCAGCGCCCTCCCGGAACTGGACTCCTTTTCCGACATGGGGGATTGGGAGCTGATGTGCCGCAAGATCGCAGAAGCCGTCCCTGCCAACACTCCGGGAGAAAAGTGTTCCTACCACGGACTCACTTTCGCCTGGCTCATCGGTGAAATTGCCTCAAGAGCAAGCGGGATCTTTTTTCAGGATTTCATCCGCAAAGAACTTTTTGCCCCCCTGGGCATTGAAAATGACTTCTTCTTCGGAACCGATGCGGAAATTGACAAAAGAGTCGTTGAAGTCGATGGTGAAAAAGAGAACTGGTCCCGCACATTTATTGAGGATGAGAAGATCCGTCACAACTTCATCCCCTCCGCCAACGGCATTGCAACGGCGGCGGCTCTGGCAAAGTTCTACGCAGGTATCACAACAGGGGTTGACGGCGTGAAACTCCTCAAGGATTCAACTGTGGAAAATGCAACCATCGTCCGCCGTCACTGGAACGATCCTCTGACGCCCACATGGGCCAAGTTCGGTTTGGGCTGGGCGCTGCCCTATGCTCCTGACACTTCCGCCATTTTCGGACAGGGCGGTGCTCTGGGCGCAGAAGGTTTTGCCGACAGGGAACGGGGTATTGCTGTGGGATTTGTCAAAAGTCATGTTACGGCGACCCACCCGGTACATCCTGTGCGTGACCGGATCTCTGAAGCTCTCGGCATGAAAGAACGCCACTGGTAAAAAGTTTGCTGAAAAAGTCCTTTGTGTTGTACTTGAAAAAAATCCAAATCAAGTTATATTAACAGAGAGATTTTTTCAGAAACTAAAATTTAAGGACTTTTCATGCTTTTAACCGAGATCCTTGAACGCAACGGTATTGATACGACGGGGTGTGAATCCTCCTCTCTGACAACGCCTCTTGCACCTTTTTTTCTTGAGGAAAAATATATCCGCAAATGCGGTGCTCTGGCTGAGCTCCCGGAAGAGATGATACAGGCGTGTGCTGATTACGCCTCTGAACTTAAAAGCGACCGGCTTTTAAGGACTCTTGCCTGGCATCTTTACAGACTTTTCTGTATGCTCCCCGACTTCAAGACCTTTCCCGATCACATTGATGTTACAGGGGAAAAAACCGGGATCCTCTATCTTATCATCCTGCTTTCACTCCATCCCCATCTGAAGTTGCGGATGGAGCTTGACGGACTCCCTGCGGAACTGGCTGACCGCGCCATGTCCCGCTGCACCTCGCTGCTGCCCAACCGGGATATCAATTATCCCGGCGAAAAAGGACTCCAGGGCAGAGCGCTCCCCTTTATGCTCAACTACAAAAACACTCCCAGTTTCCGGATCGGCAGATTTGATTTTGTGCTGACACGGGTCCCCTCAAATTATCCGGAGCTCTTCCGCAGCCGCAAAGACCGCTCCTATGTGGGACTCTGCCGGAGCAATTGGCGGGTTGACAATGCGGGGAATCTGCACGCATATGATGATGAATCTCTCCCCCCCGTCGGACTCAAAGAGGAAAACAATTGCATCACCGGCAGAAAAATAGATCTTGTTTCCGGCACAGTCACCCCGGAAACAGTCACCCTTGATCTTGCTGAATATGAAAGACTTCTTTCTGAAGATTCCAATGTGCTTCTTATCCACATTCCCGGCGGCGGCGGCATGACCATGGATGTATGCAAAGAAAGTTTCATTCAGGCACGGGAATTCTGCCGGAAATATTTTCCGGAAGTCTCCTTTGCCGCTTTCGGCTGTACTTCATGGGTGTTTTACCCGGAATGGCGCAAGTATCTGCCCGACTCAAATCTAAGCAAACTCCAGATGGGGACTCTTGCCTTCCCCGTCTATTCAGCACCGCGGAACGGACTCTACTTCGTTTTCGGACACGATGACGGTGATCCGGCAAGCTACCCTGCCGACAATTCCCTGCGCCGGGCGATGATCCAGGCGTGGAATGACAAAGGCGCACTCGGTGCCGGCGGCATGCTGCTGCCCCTTGATGAAACAGACAACTTTCCTTTGAATCAGGGAAAAATTTTTTCAAATAATAACTAAACAGACAGGAGAACAAAAAATGGTCACTCTCAAAACTAACTTCGGCGATATCAAGATCGAACTCTACACTGAAGAGGCCCCCGTCAGCTGCAAAAACTTTCTGGAATATGTGAACTCCGGATTCTACAAAGATACCCTTTTTCATCGCGTCATTGACGGATTCATGATCCAGGGCGGCGGCATGGACAAGGATTTCAAAGACAAAGAGACCCGCGCCCCCATCAAGAACGAGGCTGCCAATCAGCTGCCCAATGTCCGCGGCTCCCTTGCCTATGCCCGTACCCAGGTCGTTGACTCAGCCACGAGTCAGTTCTTCATCAACCTTGTGGACAACGACTTTTTGAACTTCCGCTCCCCCACGCCCCAGGGCTACGGCTACTGCGTCTTCGGCAAAGTCGTTGAAGGCATGGATGTGGTAGACAAGATCGCCAAAGTCCGCACCGTTTCCCGCGGCTTCCATCAGGATGTTCCCGCTGATCCCGTGGTGATCCTTGACGCCATTGAGGAGTAATCAAAAAATGAGTACGCTCCCCGGAGTTGTTGCGCTGGAAGCAGACGCAGAGAAAATGTATCTCTTTTTCCATGAGGGGAAAAGTTACAGGTGCGAAGAGCGCCCCTTTACCCCCTGGTTTGTCGCGGCGGAACAGCTTGAGGGAGCGCAGGTCCTTACAGGGAATCTTCCCCTGCGTTTCAAAGTGCCCGGCACCGATATTCCCAAAGGTGCCGCGGTCTGCAGCTTCAAAGAGAAACGCAGCGCCGCCATGATCGACTCAGGCGTGCGTCTTTTCGGCGGCATGAGCTTTGACAAACTGCGCCGGATGCAGTTCCAAATTGAAAGCCGTGAAGGCGTCATTGAAAAAATCTGCTGCGCCGATAATGAGAAGTGGTATTGTGAATTTTCAGGGGAAGAAACCCAAATCATCAAAGATTTCGTTGATGCTGTGCAGCAGCGTGATCCGGATGTTATTGAAGGGTACGATTTCTTCAGAAATGACTGGGAACTCCTGAAAAAATCTGCATCCAGGCACAAGGTCAAACTTCTCTGCGGCAGAAACGGCGCTCCTGTCACCTCTTCAAGAAGCAGTGTGGTCATCGGCGAACGGCGTTTGAGCTACACCAGATTTGAGTGCTTCGGCAGACATCTTATTGATGTTTTTCTGATGCTTCAGCTTCATGATGTTTCAAGAAGAGAGCTGGAAAGCTACGATCTGGAATATGCGGCGGAATTCTTTGAATTGAAAACAGAAAAAAAAGTGCTGCAAATCGGGGAACTTTCAGAACTTCTGACCCCTGCGTACTTTTACTGTACCAACTTTATCCCCGGGAGCTTTCAGGATGTGGCTCTGCGGGGCAACGGCAGCAAGATAGATCTGCTCCTGACAGGTGCCTATCTTGAACGCGGTCACAGTCTGCCCCTGCCGGAACCGCCGG